>NZ_JBEXPT010000064.1:0-37029 GCF_040612195.1 Streptomyces sp. NPDC006450
TCGCCGCCCGCGCCCTGCTCGTCGCCGCGTCCCGCGCCGACACCGCGGTCGCGATCCTCGCCGCCGAGCGCATGGACGCGCACGCCGCCGCGCTCGACCTCGTCGGCGCCCACTGACGGCCCCGGTCCGGGGCCGCGGAGGCTCCGGACCGGGCGCCATGCCCTGCGGGGCTCGACCGTGCACCCCTCCGCGCCCGCCCCTCAAACGCCCGCGGGGCGGGATGTGGTCGCCGCCGGCCTCACCGCGAACGCCGCGGGGCCGGACATTCCAGCCGCGCCGGCGCTCGAGGCGCGGGGTCCGGGGCGGAGCCCCAGGGAACGGGCGGAGGTCGGGTCCGGGGCAAAGTCCACGGCGGCGACCCCGCACCACGGGACCGTGGCCGGGGGCCAGATCGGACCGACCGCCTCGGCACGCTCCGTCGCGGCCGGGGGGACGCCCGGGATCTTCACCAGCGACTGGGGGCCACGGGCAGCCGGAGGCGGCTGTTCGCGGAACTCCACCGTGACGACGTACCCGCCGGGCTCCGGGAAGCCGTTCACCGCCTCGACCGAGGCCACCACGCGCCGGCTCGCCGGATCGATCCGGCAGCCGGTGATCCGCACGTCGTCGCGCGCGGCTGCCGCCGGCCGCGCTGCGGGAGCGCCGCCCGCCCAGACGTACAGCCCCAGCGGGGCGAAGACCAGCAGTCCCGCCACGAACACCAGGGCGACCAGCCAGCCCTGCCACTTCAACGCGCTCACGCCCATGGCACGATCCTCCCGGCAGCCCGCCCCGGTCACCAGCACCCACGGGCCCACACAGCATTTCGAAGTGGGACCGCCTCGTCACCTCGCGTTCACCCGACCCAGCGCGGAATGTGGGTTTCCGCGAGCACTCTGCACCCGTGAGACGCATCCTAGGAATCGCCCTGGCGGTCCTCCTGATCGGCGGCGTGACAGCCGTCATCGCCATCGGAGGAAAGAAGCCGGAGGGCACGGCAACGAAGACCGTGCGTGGCGTCATCGGTTCGGAGAAGTCCGAGTTCTTCCGCGACCCCGACGTCGTCAAGGCCCTTGCGGACAAGGGCTACACCGTGAAGACCGAAACCTCGGGCTCCTGGGCGATGGACCAACTCGCCCTGAAGGAACTCGACTTCGCCTTCCCCAGCAGCACCGAGCCGGCCACGGGAATCGAGGAGAAGGCGGGCGTGAAGGGCGCCCAGAACACCAAGCCCTTCTTCTCCCCGCTCGTCGTCATCGCCCGAGCCAACGCGGCCAAGGTCCTCACCGACCACGGCCTCGCCAAGCTGAACGGCAAGAACTCCGGCACCCTCCTCCTCGGCCCCTTCCTGAAGGCCGCCGCCGAGGACAGGAAGTGGCAGGAGATCCAGGGCGGGACCAGCGCCTACCCCGAGCTGACCGGCACGGTGTTCATCAAGACCACCGACCCCGCCACCTCCAACTCCGGCGCGCTCTTCCTCGCCACCACCTCGAACGTCGCCAACGGCACGACCGTCGTCTCCGACGAGGCCGGCATCGACCGGACCGCGCCCCTGATGAAGAAGCTGATCTCCGTCCAGGGCGCCATGGAGCAGAGCACGGACGGACCCTTCCGCGCCTTCATCAGCGGCAGCGGCGAACCGCTCATCCTCGCCTACGAGTCCCAGGTGGCCAGCCTGCTCCAGCAGAAGCAGGATCCGGGCGACATGGTGGTCCTCTACCCCGACACCACCGTCAACTCCCCGCACACCTTCATCCCGATCAGCGAGAAGGCCACGGAGCTCGGCTCCCTGCTGGCCACCGACCCGAAGCTGCGCTCGCTCGTGGTCCGCCACGGGTTCCGGCCGACGGAGGGGGTGGCCGAGTTCAACGCGGCCACCGCGCCGCACACCGCGTACCTCAACTCGGGCCTGACCGGCCTCCGCCAGGTCAGCGCACCGACCGTCAAGGTCCTGATGGCGCTGGCCGCGCGCGCCAAGGAATAGGGGGACCACACCATGACACCGACACCACCCGAAGACACTCCGCTCGTCCTCACCGCTCCCGAGCCCGTGGCCCCCGTCCGGCGCGAGCAGGCCTCCGGCCTGGTACCGCTCCAGGACGGGGTGCGCGAGGAGATGGCCCGCCGGGCCGGGGAGTACGTCGGCTCACTGGCCGGCATCGACAGCCGCTCCCCCGAGTTCGCGCACCGCATCGGGGAGATCACCGGCCTCGGCTCCGCCGACATCCGCGGCGCCGCCCAGCAGTCCAACCGCATGCTGGAGCGGGCCGTACGCTCCCTCGCCGCGGACGGCGGCGGCGACGCCCAGGCCCGCGTCGCGGGCTCACTGGTGGAACTGCGCCGCACCGTGGAGGACCTGGACCCCGGCGAGAGCGCGGGCAGCTCGACGAAGGGGCTGCGGAAGCTCGTCTCCAAGCTCCCCGGCGGCAACAGGTTCCGCGACCACGTGGCCAGGTACGCCTCCTCACAGGCCACCCTCGACCGGATCGTCGGCGCACTGCGCGGCGGCCAGGACGAGCTGCGGCGCGACAACGCCGCCCTGCACACCGAGCGCGCCCGCCTCTGGGAGACCATGGGCAAGCTCCAGGAGTACGCGGTGCTCACCGAAGCCCTGGACGCGGCCGTCGAACAGCGGATCGCCGACCAGGGCGACCCGCAGCAGGCCGACGCGCTGCGCGCGGACGTGCTGTTCCCCGTACGGCAGAAGCACCAGGACCTGCTGACCCAGCTGGCCGTCTGCGCGCAGGGCTACCTGGCGATGGACGTGGTCCGGCGCAACAACGAAGAGCTGATCAAGGGCGTCGACCGGGCCGCGACCACGACGGTGTCCGCGCTGCGGATCGCCGTGATGCTGGCCCAGGCACTGAGGACCCAGGGCGAGGTCATCCAGCAGATCAACACCCTGCGCGACACCACCGAGGGCCTGATCCGCGGCAACGCGGAGATGCTGTCCACGCAGAGCGGGGAGATCCAGCGGATCGCCGCCGACCCGGCCGTCGGCGCGGAGACGCTGCGGACGGCCTTCGCCCAGATCTACAAGACGCTCGACACCATCGACACCTTCAAGGTGCAGGCCACCGAGAACATGGCCGCCACCGTGGAATCCCTGACCGGCGAACTCCAGAATGCCTCCGCGTACCTGGCGCGCACCCGCACCGCGAGCGCCCTGGAAGGCGGCGATCGATGAACGGCATGAGCAACGGCATCAGCAACCTCATCAGCATCCGCGGCGCCGCGGCGCGCAGACGGCTCGCCGCTGTGGTGGCGCTCGCCGCCACGCTGCTCGGGGCGAGCGCGTGCACGCGGGGCGCCGACGACGCGAAGCCGGAGCAGAGCGCGTACCAGGAGGGCAAGCTGCGCGTCCTGGCCTCCAGCGAGCTGTCCGACATGGACGAGGTGCTGAAGGCGGCGAAGGCCGCCACCGGGATCGGCGTGGAACTGACCATGTCGGGCACCCTCGACGCGGTCGAGCAGATCGCCTCCGGCACGGCGGACGGCAGGTACGACGCCGTCTGGCTCTCCTCCAACGACTACCTGAGGCTGCGGCCCGAAGCCGCGGGGAAGCTGTCGAGCGAGACCCCGGTGATGTCCTCGTCCGTCGCCCTCGGCGTGAGGCCCGAGGCGCTGGCCCGGCTGGGCTGGAAGCCCGAGTCGGTGACCTGGTCGGCGGTCCACGAGGCCGTGGCCGCCGGGAGGCTGACGTACGGGATGACCGACCCGGTGCGCTCCAATTCCGGTTTCTCCGCTCTGGTTTCGGTGGCCTCCGGGCTCTCGGGCGCCCAGGCCGCACTGACCGACGCGGACGTGGCGGCGGCGCAGCCGAAGCTGAAGGAGTTCTTCACCGGGCAGAAGCTGACCTCGGGGTCCTCCGGCTGGCTGGCGACCGCGTACACGCAGCGCGGGAACGTGGACGCGCTGGTGAACTACGAGTCGGTGCTGCTGTCCATGAACCGGGACGCGAAGACGAACCTGACGGTGATCCGGCCGCTCGACGGCGTGGTCACGGCCCACTACCCGCTGACCCTGCTGACCTCGGCCCCGGCCGGGGCCCGCGCGTCGGGGCGGGTGCTGACCGAGTACCTGCGCGGCACCGAGGCGCAGAAGGCGATCACGGGGAAGACCTTCCGGCGGCCCGTCGCGGCCGGGGTGACCCCGGCGGCCGGACTGAACCCGGACAAGCGGCGGGAGCTGCCCTTCCCGGGCACCCGGTCGGTGGCGGACGGGCTGCTGGCCAGCTACGAGAACGAGCTGCGCCGGCCCTCGCGCACCGTGTACGTGCTGGACACCTCGGGCTCGATGGCCGAGGAGGACCGGATCGGCCGGCTGAAGTCGGCGCTCACCGACCTGACGGGGACCGGTGGTTCGGGCACCGGAGAGCGGTTCCGCGACCGGGAGGAAGTCACGCTGCTGCCCTTCGGCGACAAGGTGAAGGAGTCCCTGACGCACGTGGTCGAGCCGGGCAACCCCGGCCCCGCCCTGGACGCGATCCGGGGGGACGTGAAGTCGCTGCAGCCCGGCGGGGGCACGGCCGTCTACAGCAGTCTGGAGGCGGCGTACCAGCAGCTCGGCAAGGGCAACGCGGACGCCTTCACCTCGATCGTGCTGATGACGGACGGCGAGAACACCGCGGGCGTCGGCGCCGGGCACTTCGACTCCTTCTACGCGGGACTGCCCGAGGCGCAGAAGCACACGCCGGTCTTCGCGGTGCTGTTCGGCGACTCGGACCGCAGGGAACTCGCCCACATCACCGAACTGACCGGCGGGCGGCTCTTCGACGCCACCGGCGGCAACGGTTCGCTCGACGGAGCCTTCGAGGAGATCCGTGGCTACCAGTAGGGCACCGAGGCCGCGCCTCCTCACCTACGTGGAGTCGAAGAAGAACCTGGCCGGCAGTGCCTGCGGTCTGCTCGGGGTGGGCCTGGCCCTCACCGGGGTGGCCGGCACGTACTGGCCGGTGGTCGTCGCCGGGCTGTACGGGGCGGGCGCGCTCATCGCCCCGCCGGACCTGCCGCCCCCGCCGGTACCGCCGGAGCCCGCCGAGCAACTGAGCTTCGTACGGGAGGACTTCGCGCGGCTGCGGGAGTACGTCGGCGAGGTGGACCTGCCGCCGGAGCCCGCCGAGGTGCTGACCGGGCTGCTGGAGCTGTACGCGGCGATGCTGGAGCCGGGCTGGGTGGCGGGGGTGCTGGCCGCCGACCCGGAGGCGGTGCACGCGCTGACCCGGGCCATCCGCACGGACGTGCCGGAGTGCGTGGACACCTACAACCGGACCCGCTGGTGGACCCGGCTCACGGCGGGCGGCGAATCGCCCGAGCGCCACCTGGAGCGGCAGCTGACGCTGCTGCGGGAGGAAGCGGAACGCATGACGGCGGACCTCCGTGAAACGGAGGCCCGCCGTCAGCAGACGCACACGACCTATTTGGAAGGTCGCAGGGAATCCTAGGTCGGGGAATCCCGCGTCAGCCCGTGGCCGGGGACAGCCGGCCGCAGGGGTTCGGTGGGGGCTGGATCAGCCCAGGCGCTCGACGAGCGCTTCGTACTGGTCCCACAGCTCCTTCGGCGTGTGGTCGCCGTAGGTGTTCAGGTGGGCGGGGACCAGCGAGGCCTCGTCACGCCAGACCTCCTTGTCGACCGTGAGCAGGAACTCCAGGTCGGCGGCCGGCAGGTCGAGCCCGTCGGTGTCCAGGGAGGCGACGGTCGGCAGGATGCCGATCGGGGTCTCCACGCCCTCGGCGGTGCCGTCGAGGCGCTCGACGATCCACTTCAGGACACGGCTGTTCTCGCCGAAGCCGGGCCACACGAACTTGCCCGCGTCGTTCTTGCGGAACCAGTTCACGTAGTAGATCTTCGGGAGCTTGGCCTGGTCCTTGTCCTTGGCGACGTCGACCCAGTGACCCATGTAGTCACCCATGTTGTAGCCGCAGAACGGCAGCATGGCGAAGGGGTCGCGGCGCAGCTCGCCGACCTTGCCCTCGGCGGCGGCGGTCTTCTCGGAGGCGATGTTCGAGCCGATGAAGACGCCGTGGTTCCAGTCGAAGGACTCGGTGACCAGCGGCACGGCGGAGGCGCGGCGGCCGCCGAAGAGGATCGCGGAGATCGGGACGCCCTTGGGGTCCTCCCACTCGGAGGCGATCGTCGGGCACTGCGAGGCCGGGACGGCGAAGCGGGCGTTCGGGTGGGCCGCCGGGGTGTCGCTGTCCGGGGTCCAGGCGTTGCCCTTCCAGTCGATCAGGTGGGCGGGCGCCTCTTCGGTCATGCCCTCCCACCAGACGTCGGAACCGTCCGGGGTGAGCGCGACGTTGGTGAAGACGGTGTTCGCGTACATGGTCTTCATGGCGTTGGCGTTGGTGTGCTCGCCGGTGCCGGGGGCGACGCCGAAGAAGCCGGCCTCGGGGTTGATCGCGTAGAGACGGCCGTCCTCGCCGAAGCGCATCCAGGCGATGTCGTCGCCGACGGTCTCCACGGTCCAGCCGGGGATGGTCGGCTCCAGCATGGCCAGGTTCGTCTTGCCGCAGGCGCTCGGGAACGCGGCGGCGATGTACTTCGACTCAGCCCGGCCGGAGGTGGAGGGGGGCGGGGTGAGCTTGAGGATCAGCATGTGCTCGGCGAGCCAGCCCTCGTCGCGGGCCATGACGGACGCGATGCGCAGGGCGTAGCACTTCTTGCCGAGCAGGGCGTTGCCGCCGTAGCCCGATCCGTAGGACCAGATCTCGCGGGTCTCGGGGAAGTGCGAGATGTACTTGGTGGTGTTGCACGGCCACGGCACGTCGTCCTGGCCCTCGGCGAGCGGAGCGCCGAGGGTGTGGACGGCCTTGACGAAGAACCCGTCGGTGCCGAGCTCGTCGAGGACGGCCTGCCCCATGCGGGTCATGGTGCGCATGGCGACCGCGACGTAGGCGGAGTCGGTGATCTCGACGCCGATCGCGGAGAGCTCCGAGCCGAGGGGGCCCATGCAGAAGGGGACGACGTACATCGTGCGGCCCTTCATGGAGCCGCGGAAGATGCCGCCTTCCTCGCCCTTGCCCTCGAACAGCTCCTTCATCTCGGAAGGGGCCTTCCAGTGGTTGGTCGGGCCCGCGTCCTCCTCCTTCTCGGAGCAGATGAAGGTCCGGTCCTCGACGCGCGCGACGTCGGAGGGGTCGGAGGCGGCGTAGTACGAGTTCGGGCGCTTGGCCGGGTCCAGCTTCTTGAAGGTGCCCTTGGAGACGAGCTCCTCGCAGAGGGCCTCGTACTCGGCCTCGGAGCCGTCACACCAGACGATGCGGTCGGGCTGGGTGAGGGCAGCGATGTCCTCGACCCAGGTGACGAGCTCCTGGTGCTTGGTGGGGACGTCGGAAGTGGTGCCAGCCGCGATGTCGCGCGCCACGATCGCTCCTTGTTGAGGGGTTTGATTTGTGATTGCCCCGTGGGGGCCGCGACCCGGACGCTTCGCGCTCCGCTCATCCGGTGTCGACCGCACTCATCTGATCATCCGGTGCATGTGCGCATATGTCCAGGGGGCCTCTCACGTGAGCATCGCCACTCCGGTCAATCTTCCGTAAAGCTCACTAACGGAAACCTACGCAACCGTAGGTAGCATGGCGGCCATGACTTCTGACGCCGCTGCCGTGGCCGCTCCGGTGGTCGAACCCGCCGATCAGGAGGCCAAGCCGCTCATGCGCGGCTGGCTGCACACCGGCATGTTCCCCGCCGTCGTGATCGCCGGCCTCGTCCTCATGGCCTTCACCGATTCGACCCGGGCCCGGGTGGCGTGCGGGGTGTACGTCCTCACCGCGTGCCTCCTGTTCGGGGTCAGCGCCGTCTACCACCGCGGTACGTGGGGCCCGCGCGGCGAGGCCATCCTGCGGCGGCTCGACCACGCCAACATCTTCCTCATCATCGCGGGCACGTACACCCCGCTGACCGTGCTGCTCCTGCCCGACTCCACCGGCCGGACCCTGCTGTGGGCGGTCTGGATCGCGGCCACCGCCGGCATCGCCTTCCGCGTCTTCTGGGTCGGCGCCCCGCGCTGGCTCTACACCCCCTGCTACATCGCCATGGGCTGGGCGGCGGTCTTCTTCCTCCCCGACTTCATGCGCACCGGCGGCATCACCGTCCTGGTCCTGGTCATCGTCGGCGGCCTCCTCTACAGCGCCGGCGGCGTCATCTACGGCATGAAGCGCCCGAATCCCTCACCCCGCTTCTTCGGCTTCCACGAGGTCTTCCACTCCCTGACCCTGGCCGCCTTCGTCGCCCACTACGTGGGCATCTCGATCGCCGCGTACCAGCACTGAGCCGTCTCCTCCCGATCGCGCGGGGCCGCGGGGCCGCAGGCCCCGGACCCCGGACCCACCCCGCTGCCCCGCGCGATCGCAAAGAGAGGACTCAGGGCCTGCCGTGGCCCCGGCCGCCGACCGTCACGCGCCCCACCTTGTTTCCGATCAGCTCCGTGAACCACATGTTCCCGTCGGGCCCCTTCGCGATGTGGAAGGGAGTGTTGTCCGGGTTGGGCGTGGGCAGCGGGAACTCGGTGAGCTCGCCGCGCGGAGTGATGCGGCCGATCCGGTTGCGGTTGGACTCGGTGAACCAGAGGTTCCCGTCCGGGCCCGCAGCGATGCCGACCGGGCCGCTGTTGGCCTCCGGCAGCGGGAACCGCCGTACGGCGCCCTGCGGGGTGATCCGGCCGATCTCGTGGTCGAGGCCGCCGCCGTCGGTGAACCAGAGGTTCCCGTCCGGGCCGGCGGCGATGTCGAACGGGGCGCCCTCGGGATTCGGCAGGGCGAACTCCTTCACCTCACCGCGCGGGGTGATCCGCCCGATCCTGTTGGCGAAGGGCTCGGTGAACCAAAGGTTCCCGTCCGGGCCCGCGGTGATCCGGTACGGCTGGCTGCCGGGCGTCGGGAGCGGGAACTCCGTGATCCTGCCGCGGGGCGTGATGCGGCCGATCCTGTCGGCCCCGTTCTCGGTGAACCACACGTTCCCGTCGGGCCCGCCGGCGATGCCGAAGGGCCAGCTGTCCGCCTGCGGCAGCGGGAACTCGGTGACCTTGCCCCGCGGGGTGATCCGCGCGACGTGGTTGTGCTGGGGCTCGGTGAACCACAGATTTCCGTCGGGGCCGGAGGTGATGCCGTCCGGGAACCGGTCGGGGTGGGGCAGCGGGAACTCCTTGATCTTGCCGTGCGGCGTGATCCGCCCGATCTTGTTGACCGGCGCCTGGATCGTGAACCACACGTTCCCGTCGGGGCCGCCCGTGATGCCGACCGGGTTGGCACCCTCGGTCGGCACCGCGAACTCGACGATCGTCCCGACGGGCTTCGTGTCGTCTCCACCGCTCCCACCGGTCCCGCGCTGCCCGGCGAAGGCCGGGCCGGGCACGCTGAGCAGGGTGCAGGCGAACAGGACGGCGAGGCGCCGCCACCGGACCGGAGCTCGGTGGCGGCGCAGGCTGGGCAGGGTGATCTCGGGCATGGGCCCAAGGTAGAAGGAACGTCCTATTCCGGATGGTTTTGACGGGCTGTCAAACGGGTGCTCCCGCCCCCGCCGGGGTTCAGCAGGTGGAGCCGTCGCCGTCCGGGTCCAGGCGCTGCGGGTCGCTGCCGTTGACCTTCATGCGCGGGGGGTACTTGTGGGCGGCCAGCCAGTCGCAGCGGGCCTTCGTCGTCGCCTTCACCTCCGCCGGGAACCGCGTGGGCACGCACACGTTGGCCGTGCCGTAGTGCCGGTCGCAGCCGGCCACGTTCGGGGCCACCGGAGCCGAGTCCCGCTTCGCGGGGTTCTGCTTCGGGGCGGCCAGCCCGTTCGCGAAGGTGTGCTCGTGCGCGGACGGGGGCTCGGCGGTGGCCGCCAGGGCGGACGGGCCGCCCAGGTGCACCCACTTCGCGATCGACGGGATGCCGTTCGCGTCGACCGCGAAGAGCATGTACCAGCCGGGCGGCGCCAGGTTCGGGTTGCTGGTGACGTTCAGGTCGATGGTGGTGCCGTTGACGACCGTCAGCGGCAGGTCCACGAACCGCTGGTTCGGGTCCGAGGAGTGGGTGACCGCCGCCGGGCGGATCAGCTCCGCCTTGGCGACCGCCCGGTTGACGGTGATCCGCTGCGTGTCCCCGTACACCCACTGGTTGTCGATCACCGAGGTGATCTGCGGGCGCGCCCCCTTGAAGAGGTACGGCGGGGTGTAGATCGACACGTTGTGGTTGTACGTGCCGTTGCCCGGGTTGTCCCCGACCGACATGACGCGGCCGTCCGGCATCAGGAACGACGCCGAGTGGTAGGTCCGCGGGATCGGGTCGGTGGCCAGGCCCGCCTGGTAGGTGTTGGTGGTCGGGTCGAAGAACGAGGCCTCGTACACCGGGTCGGCCCGGTCGTGCAGCCCGCCGCCGGTCTCCAGCACCTTGCCGTCCGGCAGCAGCACCGCGGACACGAACATCTTGCCCTCGGCGCCGGTCTGCGGCCGCTTGCCCTGGCCCTGGTCGACCAGGCCCTGGGGGATGTCCGGGCCGGCCGTGTAGGCGGGGCTCGGCTTCTTCAGGTCGATGATGTCGGTGAGCCGGTTCGCGGCCGGGTTGCGCTCGTTGTTGCCGCCGCCGATGGTCAGGACCCGCTGGTCCTGCGCCGGGGGCAGCAGCACGCTCGCCGACTCGTCGCGCTCGTCCTTGTTCCGCAGGCCGGGCACGTCGGTGATGGTGTTGGCGTCGTAGTCGTAGACGGAGGCGCCGGTGCCCGGGGTGCCGTTGCCGAAGGTGTGGCTGCCCGAGTAGAAGAGCCGCCCGTCCTGCATGAGGATCATCGACGGGTACAGGCCCCAGTACGACCAGGTCTGGTTGACCTCGTTCATCGGCAGCCACTTGTTCTGCGCCGCCGAGAACTTCTCCGCGGTCACGTTGCCCGTGGAGTCCTCCTTCAGTCCGCCGAAGGAGATCACGTCACCGTTGCCGAGGATCGTCGCGGACGGGTACCAGTGCCCGCCGTTCATGTCGTTGGTCTTCGTGTACTTCTCGGTCGCCGGGTCGAAGGTGTACGAGTCCTTCAGCCCCTGGTAACCGATCGTCCCGTCGGCCGACGGATAGCCCTTGTTGCCGCTCATCACCAGCACCCGGCCGTCGGAGAGCTGCACGTGGCCGGAGCAGAACATGTCCACGGGCGTCGGGATCGTCTTGAACGAGCCGTTCGCCGGGTCGTAGACGGCGGAGGTGAAGGTGCCCGCGTTGAACTGGGCGATGTCGTTGCCCGAGCCCGCGATCAGCAGCACCTTGCCGTTCTTCAGCACGACGGCGTGCATCGACCGCACCGGGTTCTTGGCCGCGATCACCTCCCACTTGCCCTTGGCGCACTCCGTCGCCGTGCCCGTGCAGGTGGGCGGCGGCGGGGTCACGCCCACCTCCTCCAGCGCGTAGTCGTCGGTGGTGAGCGTGCCCACCCCGTAGACGGACAGACCCCACGCGATCTTGTCGGTGTTGGGCGGGACCGCCGGCGTACGGACCTCCGTGCGGGCCCACGCGGCACTGACGGGGGGATTCTGCAGGTCGGTCCAGTACTGCCAGCCGGCCGTCGTGTCGTGGCGGAACACCGTCACCGACACGTCCGGGGTGTTCGACTTGTACCAGGCCGACAGGTCGTACTGCCGGCCCGGGACGACCGTCGGGGCGCAGGTGCCGTTCTCGGTGACCAGGGCCTTGCGGTCGCCGTCCACCCGGCGGGTGAGCGAGACCTTCATCGCCTTGGTGCCGGAGTGCGCGTCGGCGACGGTGGCGAAGGTGAAGTCGTTGTCGCCCCAGCCGGACTTGGACCAGCAGGAGGGCATGTCGGAACCGGCCGGGCCGGCGGTCTCGAAACCGGGATTGGTGAGCAGGTTGGGCGGTCCGGCCGTGGCCTGCTGCGGTGCGCTCAGCAGCAGGCCCGCGGTCATCGCCCCGACGGCCAGCAGGGCGGCCCGCCACCTTGCCCTGCGCCGGATCTTCCTCTCCATGCGGAGCATCCCTTCGTGCGGTTCGACTCGTGCGGCTCAACTCGTGCGGGTGAGGCCCGCCTTGCGCGGGAGGTAGACGAATGCCTCCGTCGCCGCGAAACGCAGGACGAAGGTGACGACCAGGGCGAGCGCGGTCGCGGACAGGACGCCGAAGCCCCAGGTGCCGACGAACACCGCGATCAGCGGGATCCGCAGCAGCAGATCGGCGTTGGCCAGCAGCGCGAAGCGCCCGAACCGGTCGGCCCAGTGCCGGTGGCGCCGCCGGTCGCGGAACAGCAGGGTCTCGATGAGGAGGAAGTTCCACAGCACCCCGGCCTGGTTCGCGACCACCTCGGCGAGCAGGTAGTTCATGCCGGTGTGCGTGAGCATCCACAGCGCGGCCAGGTTCGGGACGAAGCCGGAGAGCCCGACCAGCCCGAAACCGATCATGCGGGCCAGCGGGGTCGCCGACCGCAGCGAGGCGAGGTGGGTCAGGAAGCGCAGGCCCTCACGGGCCGTGGACTTGGACTCCCCCGAAAAACGGTCCTGGAAGACGAAGGGCACCTCGGCCACCCGTGCCGGCCGGCAGCGCACGGCCAGCTCCAGCAGGATCTTGTAGCCCAGCGGCTTCAGCGCCTCCTCCGTGACGGCCGAACGGCGCATCGCGAAGAACCCGCTCATCGGATCGCTGATCCCGCGCAGGGCGCGCGGGAAGAGCCCCTTGGTCAGCCAGGTCGCTCCGCGCGAGACGGCGATCCGGTAGCTCCCGGCGAGCCCGGCCCGGCTGCCCCCGGCGATGTACCGGGAGGCCACGACCAGGTCGGCGCCGGTGCGCTCGCCCTCCCCGACGAGCTCGGGGACCAGGTGGGGCGGGTGCTGGAGGTCGGCGTCCATGACGACGATCCAGTCGGTGTCCGACCGCGCGATCCCCTCCACGACCGCCCCGCCGAGCCCTCCCTCGGGGCTCTCGCGGTGCAGGACCGCCACCGGGAAGGCACACTCCAGGGCGGCCTTCTCGATGACGGCCGGGGTGTCGTCCGTGGAGTCGTCGACGAACAGCACCGAGCAGGGCAGGTGCCCGGGCAGTGCGGCCGCCAGCCTGCGCAGCAACTCGACGATGTTCCCGGACTCGTTGAAGGTCGGGATGATGAGGGTGACGCTGCCCGGGGCCGGCGCCTCATCGGCGCTCTCCGGCAGGTGCGGGGCATGCGGGGCATGCGGGGCCCACAGGTCCTCACTCATGCCGGATCAACTCCCCTCGGCGGTACGGGCCGTGGGATCGGTGCGCCGGATCTCGATGCGGTCCTCACCCGTCCCGAAGACGGCAACCGCCGTCGAGTTCTCCAACGCCGCCTTCACATTGGGCAGTTGTGGCGCGTCGCGCCGGACGGTGGGCGAGGAGACCACGTAGTCGATGTCCCGCCAGCCGCCCGGCAGGGTCTTGGTCACCGCCGGGTCCAGGTCGGCCTTGTAGAACCAGATGGCCCCGAGCCCCGGGTCGAACCCGTGGTGCACGGCGTCCAGCCACAGGGCGTCGTCGACCAGCACCCGGGTCGTGGCGGGCTCGCTCACCTCGCGACCGAGCCAGGCCGCGGCCTGGCGGTACGGGGCGTTCGCGTCGACCGTGAGCGCCGTCCGGTTGCCGTCGTACCAGCGCGGGACGAGGTACACCACGGCCGCGGCGGCCAGGACGCCGATCAGCGCCCACCGCCCGTACGCCAGGGCACGCCGCTCCCCCGGCGCGCGGCGGCGGCGCAGCACGGCGTGGGTGACGCTGGCCGCGCCCCCGGCGAGGACCAGCGCCAGGAACGGCAGCGCCTGGATCACGTACATCGCCGGAAGGTAGCCGGAGGGCCGCATCGCGACGAGGGCGAGGATGACCACGGCCAGCGCCGGGCCGGCGAGGGCCCGGGCCGTGACCGACCACCGGACGGTGACCAGGAGCAGGACCGCGCCGGCCAGACCGCCGAGCGGCAGCACGGTGTCGTAGTAGAGCCAGGACTCGAAGACCCCGTGCGAGCCGGAGCCGGGGTCGAGGATGAAGCCGGAACCGGCCCGGCCCATCTGGTAGACGATCCCGCCGATGAGGGAGACGTGGCCGGAGCCGGGCAGCAGCTCGGCGTTGAGCAGCGCGTACAGGGGATACGTCACCCCGATGAGCACGCAGGCGGTGACGGCTCCGGTGACGGCGAACTTGCGGGTGTCCCGGTGGCTGTGGCGCCACATCGTCACCAGCAGCGCCGGGAGCACCACCAGCATCGTCTCCTTGGTCAGCACGGCGGTGGCGGCCGCCAGCCCGGAGGCGAAGTGGTGCCACAGGTGGCGGCTGGGTGACGCGGCGAGGCAGAAGGCCAGCAGCATCCACATCACGGCGATGTTGTCGAGGAAGATCTCCCGCTGGAGCACGACGGAGAGCGGGGAGAGCCCGAACAGGCCCATGGCGAGGCCGGCCGCCCAGCGCGGCAGCCAGAGCCGGCGCGCGAGCACGTACAGCAGGACCGCGCTGGCGGCGGAGACCGCGAGCATCGAGAACCGCATCGGCGCGACGGTCATCGAGTCGGGCACGAACAGGGACGGCAGGTAGGTCAGGCCCGCGATCTGGATCCAGCCGAGCGGGGGGTGGTCGTACCAGTAGGTGTAGTGGGCCAGCCCCTTGCCCTGCTGGACGGCCCAGGCCTGCGCGAGGTAGGTGCCCTCGTCGTCGCTGAGCGTCGGGAAGTTCGTGATGTTCCAGCCCTGCACGAGGAGGATCGCGAGCAGCAGCACCCCGCACAGCAGCAGGTCGGGACGGGAGGAACGGAACCGGACGAGCGGCCGGGCCGGCGCCGGCGGGCGGACCCCGAGTCCGCCGGTCCGCTGACGCGGGACGGCAGCCGTCGCGGTGGAGGCCGCGCCGATGACGCCGGTGGAGGCGTCGGTGACGGCGTCGGTGGAGACGCCGGTGGAAGCCGCGCCGGGCTGGGGATCAGTGGCCGTGGGCAGAGTGGTGGTCACTGGTGGCTGTCCTCTCGGATGAGGGTGCTCGGGGCGCTCGGGTCGCCGGCACTGCTGCGGACACCGGCCGGGCCCGCTTCACCGGACGGGGACGCGAGGTGGGCTCCGGTGTGGCTGGTGAGCTCCCACTCGTTGCGTCCGCGCTGCTCGCGCCAGACCGCGCGGATCGCGGCGCCGGCCAGCATGACCTGGTAGAACGGGCCGCCGACCACGAGCTTGACGTAATGCGTGAAGCGCACCCGCAGCCCGTACTGGCGGCCGAAGTCGTGCAGGCCGACCACTTCGAAGACGAAGGTCACCATCGCGGTGATCATCGGCAGGAAGGTGACGATCGCGACGCCGACGGGCACGTCGAGGAAGACGGCGACGGCGAAGTTCACCGGGATGACGACCCCGGACGTGGCCTGCATGAACGGGGTCATCAGCGTGTAGCGGGCCAGCCAGCGCTGGCCGCGGCCGGGCAGCTGCTGCCAGTCCTTCTTCCGGTACACCTGGAGGAAGCCCTGGTTCCAGCGCGTGCGCTGCTTGAGCAGGCTGACCAGGGACCCCGGGGTCTCCTCGCGGGTCACCATGTCGGAGTCGTAGGCGACGACCACCTTCTTGCCGACGGAGGAGAGCCGTACGCCCAGGTCGCAGTCCTCGGCGAGGCAGTTCGGGTCCCAGCCGCCGGCCTCGCGCAGCACCGCGGTGCGCACGAAGACGGTGTTGCCGCCGAGCGGGATGAAGCCCTTCTCGGCGTGCAGGTGCAGCCGGGAGCGGAACCAGAAGAAGTACTCCAGGCAGTTGCGCAGGCTGTACCAGCTGGAGTGGAAGTTGATGAGCTGGACCCCGCCCTGGACCACGTCGGCGTCGGTGGCGCGGAAGGCGTGGTCCACGTGGGACAGCAGCTCCGGATGGACCTGGTCCTCGGCGTCGAAGACCCCGACGATGTCGCCCCGGCAGTGCGGGAGGGCGGTGTTGAGGGCCTTCGGCTTGTTCTTGACCTCGTGGTGGTCGGTGATGACCCGTACGAGACCGGGCGCGCGGGCGGCGGCCCGTTCGGCCACCTCCGCGGTCCCGGGGTCGTCGTGGCCGACGATCACGATGATCTCGTAGTCGCGGTGGCTCGATTCCAGGAGCCGCTCGATGGTGTGCTCCAGGACCGCCTGCTCGTGGCGGGCGGGCAGGAGCAGGGAGAAGGCCAGCCGGCCGCCGCCGTCGGGGCGGTCGAAACGCGTCGAGGCGAGCGTCTCGGGCGTCCGCCAGGCATGCATCTGCCACCAGAGCGTGAACGCCGCCATCCAGAAGAGCGCGAGCGAAACCACACAGATGAACACGGATATGAACAAAGCGTCCCCCACAGACATGCCGCAACCCCAGGCGGCGATCCTTCAACCCCCCGGGGACGGACGCGCGGCGGGCTCCCCAGCCCGCCGCCCTCACTCCGCCCCCGCCTCCCCCGCGTGCGCAACCCCCGGCGCGCGCTCCCCCGGCGCCCTAGGGCGCTGTCAGTGACCGATCGGTGACTCCGAAGTCACGAGACTAGGCAGCGAACATGACGCGTAGGCACTATTCAGATAAAAACCGCGTTGCCGAACTGGCTTTCAGACAAGCGGAATTGACGCTACTCCACAGCTTTCAGGGACGAACCGTCCCCAACTGCTCGGCCAGTTCGACCGGATCGGTCGTAGGCCGCGCGCAGACGAAATGTCGACAGACGTACGCCGTCGGGAGGTCGTGCATGAGCGTGCGCTCGGCCAGAAGGGGGAACTCCCCACCACTGCCGTCCGCCGCCCCCGGCAGACCCGTCGCCACGACCGCCCCGGGCGCCGTCCCCAGCAACGCGACCCGGTGCAGCTCCGCCCGCGCCGGATCCTCCGGATGGCCGACCACGGCGACCTCGCGCGGCCCGTCGACCAGCGCCTCGGCGACGGCCAGCCCGTGCCCGATGAAGCGCGGAGCGCGCGGCCCGAGCGCGTGCACCACGGCCAGCGCCCGCTCGGCCGCCGTACGGTGCGCCTGCGAACCGGTGTGCGCGGCGTAGGAGAGCAGGGCGCCGGCGGCGGCGGTCCAGCCGGAGGGGGCCGCGGTGTCGGTCGGGTCCTGCGGCCTCCTGATCAGCCGCTCCGCATCGTGCGCGGTGTCGTACAGGGAGCCGTCCTCGGCGGTGAACCGGTCCAGGACCAGGTCGACGAGGAACCCGGCGAACTCCAGCCAGACCCCCTCCCCGGTGACGGCCCCCAGCGTCAGGAACCCCTCCGCGACGTCCCCGTAGTCCTCCAGCACCCCGGCGTTGACCCCGACGCGCCCGTCCCTGCTCGTCCGCGCGAGCCGGGCCCGGCCGGCCGCCGCGTCGAAGTGGACCCGCACCAGCAGGTCGGCGGCCTCCGTGGCCCGCTCGACCAGGTCGGGCCGGTCGAAGAAGGCCCCGCACTCGGCGAGGGCCGCGATGGCCAGCCCGTTCCACGCGGCGACGATCTTGTCGTCCCGGCCGGGCGCGGGCCGCGCCTGCCGCGCGGCGAGCAGCCGCTCCTTGAAACCGGCGAGCCGCTCGTCACCGATGTCCGGCCCCTGCACGGGCAGTTGGAGCACGGACATCCCGTGCTCGAAGGTCCCCTCCTGCGTCACCCCGAAACAGGCGGCCGCCAGGTCCCCGTCCTCCTCCCCCAGCACTTCCCGCAGCTGGGCGGGAGTCCAGGCGTAGTAGGCCCCCTCCACGTGCTTGCCGGTCTCCGGGTCCTCACTGTCGGCGTCCAGCGCCGAGGCGAAGCCACCCTCGTGGGTGCGCAGCTCGCGCACCATGAAGTCGGCGGTCTCCAGCGCGACGCGGCGCGCGAGCTCGTCCCCGGTGGTGCGCCACAGGTGGGCGTACACCCGGCACAGCAGCGCGTTGTCGTAGAGCATCTTCTCGAAGTGCGGCACGACCCACTCCCGGTCCACGGAGTACCGCGCGAACCCGCCCCCGAGCTGGTCGTAGATCCCGCCCCGCGCCATCGCCTCACACGTGTCGGCGGCCATCTGCAGCGCCCCCTCGGACCCGGTCCGGGCGTGGTGGCGCAGCAGGAACTCCAGCACCATGGACGGCGGGAACTTCGGCGCCCCGCCGAACCCCCCGTGCGTGGCGTCGTACTCCCGCACCAGCCCGAGCAGCGCCTGCGCGAGCTCCTCGGGCCCGGGGGTGCCGGCCTTCCCGTAGTCGAGCTGCCGCCCCGCGAGGTCCCGTACGATCCGCTGCGCGACCTCGGCCACCTCCTCGGGCCGCCCGACCCACGCGGTGCGCACCCCTTCGAGCACCTGCATGAAGGAGGGCATCCCGTGCCGGGGCTCGGGCGGGAAGTAGGTCCCGAAGTAGAAGGGCTCGGCATCGGCGGTGAGGAAGACCGTCATGGGCCACCCACCCTGCCCGGTGGCGGCCTGCACGGCCTCCATGTAGACGGCGTCGATGTCGGGTCGCTCTTCGCGGTCGACCTTGATGTTGACGAAGTGCTCGTTGAGGTAGGCAGCTGTTAGTTCATCAGTAAAACTTTCAGCTTCGAAGACATGACACCAGTGGCAACTCGAATATCCGACACTGAGATGCACCGGCACGCCCCGCTCCCTCGCCGCGGCAAAGGCCTCCGGGGACCAGGGCCACCAGTCGACGGGGTTGTCGGCGTGCTGAAGCAGATACGGCGAAGTCTCCTTCGCGAGGCGGTTCGGCATGCGACCATCCTGCCGCACCACCCAGCTTGCGCCTGGTTACAGGGCCGTCAGGCCGCCGGCCCGGCGGCCTCGACACGATCAGCCCACTTCCATACCGGGACCACTCGCGAATGGTCCCAGATACCGCAGCCCTTCTTCCCCGGCCTGATCACGAGGTGAGTGAAGACCGAGGCGATGACCTTACGCTTCTCCTCGAACTCCATCTCGCCCGAAAGCCATCGCTGCCGCATCGGCTCCGGCAACCGGACCCGCCCCTGCCCGTCTGTCGGAAAGAGGAGCATCTCGACGGCTTCCTCCACGAGGGGACCACTGATGGCGCATCGCCCGCAACCACGGCCTGAGGCACACATGTAGTTGTACGGGCTCTTGCGACTGCGGGAGCTCTTGCCGCCACCCATGAGCTGGTCGCACTCACCACAGCGCAGGAAACCGCTGACGAGATACTTCGGGCCGGCCTTGCGGTCGGTCAATCGCGGGCTCAGGGGCCCCCGATGCATGTACAGACTCCCTGCCGAGAACGTCGAGCAAACCTCCACCCACCGCTCAGGCGTGACGATGGCCTGCCATGCCCCGATCAGCGGTTTCCCCGCATCCGGGTCGATCAGCAGTTCCCCCCGGTTGGCACGGAAACCGTACACCCTCGGAGCCGTGATGATCTGCGTGACCGTCTGCGGGTTCGGACGACCGCCACGCGTTCCCGTGACGCCCAGCGCATCCCATTCTCGCGCCACGTGGCCCATGGAGCCACCGGTGACGCGGTGCTCGATCGCCTTGCGGACGAGCTCGGATTCCACCGCGTGCAGGGTCTGCCGGTCTTCCTGCCACCCGAAGGGCCGCGGACCGCTGTGCGGTAGTCCGTCCATGGCTCGCGACCAGTGCCAGTCCTGAAGTCGGCGGCTGCGCATCTTGCCCTCCGCGAGGGCCTCCTGGAGCGAGTCGACCCCCTGAAGGAGGCAGGCCTTGCTGTACGGGTCCCGCATGCCGTCCCGGTCGACGTACACCCTCCCCGGAGCCGAGGTGAGCGCTGCCATGAAGCGGACGAGGTCCTCCGGCCTGCGGTAGAGCCGGTCGTCCGCGACGGCGACGACGCCGCGCAACGGACCGGCCGTGAAGGCGTGGCCACGATGCAGGTCGGCGAGCAGGTGGTCGAAACCCGGGCGTTCCCGGTCATCCTTCGTCGCGTTACGTGCATTGTCCGTGTAGGTGGCGACGACCACACAGCCGTGCTCGCGGGCCCTGCGTTCGTTGATCCGATGCTGGTGGCGTACGCCGCGCGCATCACCCTGTGGCGTGTCCTGCGAGGTGCGTGCGTACGAGGCGACCGGGATGAGGCTGTCCTCGGTGGCGTGCGCCATGCCGTCCATGACCCTTTCCTCTTTCGATAGTTCGTCCGATGTTCTGCATAACGGACGAATCGAGGAACGGGTTACGTGTGCCGCGGAAGCGGGGCGCCGAGCGACCGGTTGCGCGTCAACTCCCTCTGATCTAGCTCAGATTCCCTCGCGCTCTCGACCGTCCCGAAGGACACTTGGGGCACGGTGCCGGAGCTCTCTGAGGGGGATGCCGATGCGGGACAGTCATCGCGGTGAGGCCGAGCGGCTGCTGGAACGGGCCGTGGAGGAGGAGTCCCGGCGGGGCGGCGGCGGGGCGGCGGGCACTCCGGAGGCCAAGGCGGCGCTGCTGGCGCGCGGCAAGCAGGCTCTGGACGCGCTCGCGGCGAGCGCGGCCACCGAGTACGAGGCGTACACGCAGGCCCTGGACGAGGCCGCGGCCGGGGACGAGTCGCTCGGCGAGGCCTTCCGGCGGGCGAACACCTCGACCGCGTTGCTGGTCACCGGGGTCGCGGCCGCCGCGGCGATCGTGGCGGACCTGGCCTTCGGCGTGGCGGCCGGCACGGCGCTGACCACCGGCGCCGTCGTGGGCGTGGCCGGGGCGACGGCGACCGTGGCCAAGGTGACCGCCCTGCACCTGCCCGCGGCGAACCGGCGTGCCGGGGAGCTGGGCCGGCCGGGCGGTGCCGAGCAGCTCAAGCTGCAGTGGCTGTCGGCGCTGGAGGTGCGCGGGATACGCCCCTTCCTGGAACAGCAGCGCAAGGTGGCCGCGGCGGCGCAGGCCCCGCGCAAGGTGAACGGGACCGGCAACGGTGGCTCCGCCCTTCCGCTGCGCGGTGCCAATCGCAGCGCCGAGGCCCGCCGGCGGGCCATGATGGAGCAGTCTTTCGGCCAACTTCCCGCTGTGGACGGCACGTTCGTCGGCCGTCGGGCCGAACTGGCGCGGATCGCCCAATGGGTGCACAGCGCCCGGGCGAGCACCGAGACCCGTCCGGTGGTCGTGGTGCTGCACGGGGAGCCGGGGGTGGGCCGCACCACGCTGGCGCTGCACGCGGCGCAGGCGTTGCGGGACCAGTTCAGGGGTGCCTGCGTGGTGGACCTGCGCGGCGGTGGCGCCTCCGAGAGTCCGCTGCCGACCCGTGAGGCGCTGCTGCACCTGATGAACCGGCTCGGCGCGCCGCGGGAGCAACTGCTGTTCCGCGAGGGCTCGTCGGCGGAGCAACAGGTGCGCAGGCTGGGCGAGTTGTACCACCAGCACGTGCAGGGCACCCCGGTGGCGGTGGTCCTGGACGACGCCGTGGACGCCGCGCAGGTACGGATGCTCGTGCCCGAGCGCTCCGAGAGCCTGGTCCTGGTCACGGCACGGGAGCCGCTGGAGCTGCCCGCCGAGCTGGCGGCCTGGGTGTACCAGCTGCCGGTGACCCGGCTGGCGGAGGAGGCGGGTGCGGAGCTGGTCCGGGCGGTGGGCGCGGACCAGGCGGGGGCGGGAGCCGGCGGGACGGGAGGAGCAGGAGGGGCGCCGACCGCCGGGACCGCGGCCGCCGGAACCGCGGCCGCCGTGGCGGGAGCCGGCGGGACGGGAGCCGGCGGGGCCGTGGCCGCGGGGGCGGAGCCGTCCACCGCCGTGGCCGTGCCCGCGGCCCCGTACGCGGAGGAGACCGTACGCGCGCTGCTCGCGCTCGGCGCGGGCCTGCCGCTGGCGCTGCGCGTACTGGCCCCCCTGGGGGGTGTCGGGGAGTCCCCGGAGCGGGGCGGCTCCCTGGAGGCGGCTCTGGACCTGGCCTACGCGGCCCTGCCCGAGGAGCGGCGCCGGCTGCTGCGCCGGCTCACGCTGGCGGGCCGGGCCTCGCTGGGGGCGGCGGCCGCGGCTGCGCTGATCGACGCGGACCAGGTGGAGGCCGGGCGGCTGCTGCGCGAGCTGGCGCGGGCGGGGCTGCTGGACCACGTACGCGGGGACCGGTTCCGGATGCACGACGCGGTGCGCGCGTACGCGGCGGCGCGCCTGGCGCGGGACGAGGACCGGGCCGTCGCCGCGGCGGCGCACGAGCGGCTGATCCGCACGTACGCGCAGCTCGCCGACTCGGTGATCCGGATGGTCGACGGGAAGATGTCCACGCGGGCGAACGCCCTGTCCAAGGCGAGCACGGTCGGCGGGCACGGTTTCGCCTCGCTCGACGCGGCCCTGCGGTGGCTGGACGACGAGTCGAGCTTCATCACGGCGGCGCTGCGGCACTCGGAGGGCGTGGACCAGCAGGCCGTACTCGATCTGCTGGGCGCACTCTGCGACTTCTGTCTGCTGCGCGGTGACCTGTACCGGCTCGGTGAGATCAACGAGCTCACGCAGGCCGTCGACCAGGGTCTGCTGGTGCGCTCGGTGCAGTGGCGTACGGGCATCGCGGCCCGCCAGCTGGGTGAGCTGGACAAGTCCCGCACGACCCTGACCTCGCTGGTCGACCAGTACAAGGAGGCCCGGCAGGAGGCGGGCGCGGGCATGGCGCTGGTCTCGCTCGGCATCACGCTGCACCACCAGGGCAACCTTCCCGAGGCCTCGGCACGCATCCGGGAGGCGCTGGTGCTCCAGGCGACGGACGAGCTGGCGGGTGACCGGGCGTGGGGCCTGCACGCGCTCGGCGCGGTGGAGCGCGACCGTGCGCACCTCGCGGAGGCGCTGCGGCTGCTGCGCGAGTCGCTGGGCCTGCACCGCGAGAGCGAGAGCGTGCACGGCGAGGCGTGGGCGCACCTGCAGCTCGGCCAGGTGTACCTGCGGCTGGGCGAGGTGCCGCGTGCGGAGGCGGAGCTGCGCCTGGCGCTGGAGCTGTACGGCCGCACGCGGGACGACCGCGGCCAGGCGTGGGCGCTGACCCAGCTGGGCCGGGCCCGGGTGGTCGACGGGGATCCGGGGCCGGCGCTGGACCGGCTGCGGGACGCGCTGGCCCGGCACCGGGAGGCGGAGGACGCGCGGGGCGAGGCGTGGACGCTGTACTACCTGGGTCAGGCGCTGGAGGAGGCCGGGGAGCGGGACCGGGCGGTGCGGGAGCTGGAGCGGGCCCGCACGATGTTCTCCCGGATGCGGGACGTGTACGGGCTGGCGCACGCCCGTCACCACTCGGGCCGGGTCACGCGCGACCAGCGGGCGGCGCAGACGGGGAACCTGAAGAACTCCGGCTTCGCCCGCCAGCTGCTGGTGGACGCGCGGGCGGACTTCCGGCGGATCGGGCTGGCCCACGGCGAGGCCTGGACCTGTCTGGAGCTGGCGGTGGTGGACGCGGGCAACGGGCGGACCGCGCAGGCGCTGGACCTGTGCGAGGAGGCGGTGCGGCTGTTCATCTCCTACGGGGACCGGCGCGGGGAGGACTGGGCGCGCTTCCTGCGCTGCACGCTCCTGCCGTACGCGCTCCCGGCGGCCCCGGACGAGGCGCGGACGGAGGTGGCGCGGCTGGCGGCGGCCCCCCATCCGATGCGGGACGGCCGGCTGGAGGACTGCCTGGAGTCCTACACGGTGATCCTGGGGCGCGGGGTGGACCCGGCGGAGGGCTGGCAGGCGTGGCGGCTCTCGCTCGTGCCGAACCTGCACTCGCGGGAGATCATGGGCGTCCCCGTGGCGCTGCCTTCGGTGTAGGGCGCGCGGGCCCCTGAGCGCGCGGGAGACCGCCCGCCCCGGCCGTGGACGGCGGGGCGGGCGGTCACCGCGGGCGGACGGCCCCTACGGGGCGCGCGGGCCCTCGGTCGGGGCGGGCTCGGGGGCTTCCTTGAAGTCGACCCGGCCCATGTGGTGGCTCATCGACTTCATCAGGCCCCACACCCCGAGGGCGAGGGCCGCGAACACGATGAAACCGAGGAGGCCGGGAGTCACCTTGTTCTTGTCGAAGGTGTCGCCGGCCAGCGGGAGGAGCTGGACGATTGCTTCCTGCGTAGCGCTCATAGCTACGCATTCTCCCGGATGCCCGCGAAGAGGTCGGACTCGGGGAGGGAAGTGTCCACGTGGGACTTCGCGAGCTCGTACTCCTCCGTCGGCCAGACCTCCTTCTGGATCTCCATCGGGACGCGGAACCAGCCGCCGTCGGGGTCGATCTGCGTGGCGTGGGCGATGAGCGCCTTGTCACGGATCTCGAAGAAGTCGGCGCAGGGCACGTGGGTGGTCAGGGTCCGCTCCTTGCGCTCGAACTCCTTCCACCGCTGCAGCCACTCGCCGTAGGGGGATTCCAGGCCGCGGGCGATCAGCGCCTCGTGCAGGGCGACGGTGCGCGGCTTGTTGAAGCCCTGGTTGTAGTAGAGCTTCTGCGGCTGGTAGGCCGGGCCGAACTCGGCCTCGGGGTACTTCTCGGTGTCGGCCGCGTGATCGAAGGCCACCATCGTGATCTTGTGGGTCATGATGTGGTCGGGGTGCGGGTAGCCCCCGTTCTCGTCGTACGTGGTGACGGCCTGCGGCCGGAAGGCGCGGATCTTCTTCACCAGGCGGCCGGCGGCCTCGTCCACGTCCGCCAGGGCGAAGCAGCCGTCGGGCAGCGGCGGCAGCGGGTCGCCCTCGGGCAGCCCGGAGTCGACGTATCCCAGCCATTCCTGATCGACGCCGAGGATCTCGCGCGCCTCGTCCATCTCCTTGGCGCGGACCTCGTGGATGTTCTCCTCGATGTACTTGTCGCCCTGGAGCTTGGGGTTGAGGACGGAGCCGCGCTCACCGCCGGTGCAGGTCACGACCAGCACGGACACCCCCTCGGACACGTACTTGGCCATGGTGGCCGCGCCCTTGCTCGACTCGTCGTCGGGGTGGGCGTGGACGGCCATCAGTCGAAGCTGCTCGGTCAAGACAGGATCCTCTTTGAGTCGTCAGGGCGGGCGCTTCTATAGTGACCGAATCGGGGGGTGGAAAAATTCCGGGGGTCATCCCGGGATCCCGCCTTTCGCCCACCTCGAAGGGAACGATCGATGAGCGCGGTGCGCGAAGAGCTGCCCGGCGACCGCTACGGCCGGTCGGCGGACGAGCGTGCCGACCGCAAGCTCAAGGTCATCGGATCGGTCCTCGGGGTCGCCCTGCTGGGGATGGTCGGCTGGATCGGCTGGGACTACGTGGCCGGTCAGAGCGTGAGCGCCGAGCTCATCAAGTACAAGGTCGTCTCCGACTCCGCGGTCGAGGTGCACCTGGAGGTGCGCAAGGAGGCCTCGGTCACCGGGGTGTGCACGCTGAGCTCGCAGGACGAGGCGCACGGTGAGGTGGGCCGGGCGGACTTCACCTTCGCGCAGAAGAGCGGGCGCGTGGACGAGATGGTTACGCTGAAGACGACCGGCCGCGCCACGATGATCGAAATCGTCGGCTGCCGCGAGGCCGGTTCCGCGGGCTGACCCGACGCAGTTCACACACCTGGCGTCCTCCCCCTTTTCTTCCCGAATTGTTAGGCTCGTGGTTTCGTCCGCCGCTGGCGGCTTTGTAGTCCCTGTACCGACGAGGAGTACCCGTGACCCAGACGAGCGAGAGCGTCACCTGGCTGACCCAGGCGGCGTACGACCAGCTGAAGGCGGAGCTGGAGTACCTCTCTGGTCCCGCACGGTCGGAGATCACGATCAAGATCGCGGCGGCCCGCGAGGAGGGTGACCTCCGCGAGAACGGCGGTTACCACGCGGCCAAGGAGGAGCAGGGCAAGCAGGAGCTGCGCATCCGCCAGCTCACGCAGCTCCTGGAGAAGGCCAAGGTCGGCACGGCCCCCGCCGCCGAGGGCGAGGTCGCCCCGGGCACCCTGGTCACGATCGCCTTCGACGGCGACGAGGACGACACCATGGAGTTCCTGCTGGCCTCGCGCGAGTACGCGTCCTCGGACTTCGAGACCTACTCCCCGCAGTCCCCGCTGGGCTCCGGCGTGATGGGCAAGAAGATCGGCGAGGACGCCCAGTACGAGCTGCCGAACGGCAAGCAGGCCTCGGTCAAGATCCTCGACGTCAAGCCCTTCACCGGCTGATCACCCCCTTTCTTTCACCACGTCGCCCCGCCGAGCTGCTGCTCGGCGGGGCGATGTGTTGGGGGCGGTCCGAACCGCTTCCGCCTTGGCGTCCGCCTAGGCCGTCGCCGAGCGGTACTTGCGTACGGCGAGGCTGCGGAACACCACGATGATCACGACGGACCAGAGCAGCGAGGCCCACACCGGGTGCTGCATCGGCCAGGCGTCCGACTGCGACACGCCCGGGTTGCCGAACAGTTCGCGGCAGGCCTGGACGGTCGCGCTGAACGGGTTCCACTCCGCGATGGGCTGGAGCCAGCCGGCCATGTTCTCGGTGGGCACGAAGGCGTTGGAGATGAAGGTGACCGGGAAGAGCCAGATCAGCCCGCCCGAGGTGGCCGCCTCCGGGGTCCGCACCGACAGGCCGATCAGGGCGCCGATCCAGGAGAAGGCGTAGCCCAGGAGCAGGAGCAGGAGGAAGCCCGCGAGCGCCTTCGGTACGCCCTCGTGGATGCGCCAGCCCACGAGGAGCGCCACGATCGCCAGGACGACCATGGTCAGGGCGGTCTGCACGAGGTCGGCGAGGGTGCGGCCGGTGAGGACCGCGCCGCGGGCCATCGGCAGCGACCGGAAGCGGTCGATCAGGCCCTTGTGCATGTCGTCGGCGATGCCCGCGCCGGCTCCGGCGGTGGCGAAGGTGACGGTCTGCGCGAAGATGCCGGCCATCAGGAAGTTGCGGTAGTCGCTGGCGCTGGTCGAGCCTCCGATCATCATCGATCCGCCGAAGACGTAGCTGAACAGCACGACGAACATGATCGGCTGGATCAGCCCGAAGATGACCATCTCCGGGATGCGGGACATGCGGATCAGGTTCCGCTTCGCCATCACCAGGGAGTCCTTGATCCCCTGGACGATGCCGCCGCGCGGGCGCGGCGCCGCCAGCTCCGGGGTCGTGGAGGTGAGGGTCACTTCGCCACCTCCTTACGGTCCTTGCGGCGCCCCGTCGAATTCGCGGACTTCGCGGACTTCGCGTCGGCGGGGGCCTCTCCGTTCTCCTCGGTGCCTCGCTCCGCCGCGTGGCCGGTCAGGGAGATGAACACGTCGTCCAGGGTGGGACGGCGCAGGCCGATGTCGTCGATCTCGATGCCGCGGCCGTCGAGTTCGCGGATGACCTCGGCGAGCAGCTTGGCCCCGCCGGAGACCGGCACGGTCAGCTTGCGGGTGTGCTCCTCGAGGGTGGTCTCGCCCTTGCCGAAGCCGGCGAGCACCTCGCGGGCCGTGGCTATGTGCTCGCGCTCGTGCACGACGACCTCGACGCGCTCGCCGCCCGTCTGGGCCTTGAGCTGGTCGGAGGTGCCGCGCGCGATGACCCGGCCGTGGTCGACCACGCAGATGTCGTGCGCGAGGTGGTCGGCCTCCTCCAGGTACTGCGTGGTGAGCAGCAGGGTGGTGCCGCCCGCGACGAGCTCCTGGATGATGGCCCACAGGGCCTGGCGGTTGCGCGGGTCGAGACCGGTGGTGGGCTCGTCCATGAACATCACGGGCGGGCTGACGACGAGGGCAGCGGCGAGGTCCAGGCGCCTGCGCATGCCGCCGGAGTACGTCTTGGCCGTGCGGTCGGCGGCGTCGCCGAGGTTGAAGCGCTCCAGCAGTTCGCAGGCCCGGGCCTTCGCCGCCTTGGCGCCCATCTGGTAGAGCTGGCCGACCATCTGGAGGTTCTCGCGGCCGGTGAGGTACTCGTCCACGGCGGCGAACTGGCCGGAGAGGCCGATCGCACGCCGGACTTCGTTCGGATGTTTGAGGACGTCGATCCCGGCGACTACCGCCTTGCCGCTGTCGGGCTGGAGGAGGGTGGTCAGGACGCGGACGGTCGTGGTCTTGCCCGCTCCGTTGGGGCCGAGCAAGCCCAAGACCGTACCTTCGGGGACATCAAGGTCCACCCCGTCCAGAGCCCGTACGTCGCCGAAGGTCTTGACCAGCCCTTCGGCGTAGATGGCGCCTGGCATGTGACTCCGCTCCCTTACTAGGAAGGGGCTTCCAACCCGAGGGGTGCGGTCCGGCCCGAACCGATTCCTTACGGAACGGGTGGAAGCTACCACTGCCCGGGGAAGCGATTCCTTCCTTGGCTGAAACTCGGATTATTGGGCAAATCGTACGATCGCTTTGCGCGACCCTGCCCGATCGGCAACAAAGTATCGCGTCATATCGCGTCCCGCCAGGGAACTCAGCTCATGACCTTGTACCCCGCGCCGTGCAGCGCCCGCGCGACCTCCGCGCAGTGCTTCGGCCCCTTCGTCTCCAGGTGCAGCTCCACCTCCACCTCCGTGAGCCCCAGTCGCGGATCCGTCCGCACGTGGCTCACGTCCAACACGTTCGCATCCACCACTGACAACTCCCCCAGCAGACCGGCCAGTGCCCCCGGCCGGTCGCTCACCCGCAGCCGCAGCGACAGGTAGCGGCCGGCCGCCGCCATGCCGTGGCGCAGGATCCGCTGCAGGAGCAGCGGGTCGACGTTGCCGCCGGACAGCACGGCCACCACCGGGCCGTCGCCGTACAGTTCGGGCTCGCTCAGCAGCGCGGCCACCGGGCTGCACCCGGCCGGCTCGACCACCAGCTTCGCCCGCTCCAGGCAGAGCAGCAGCGCGCTGGAGAGCGCGTCCTCGGACACCGTACGGACGTCGTCGAGCAGCTCGCCAATGATTTTGAAGGGGACGTCGCCGGGCCGGCCCACCTTGATGCCGTCGGCCATCGTGTTCGGGTTCTCGATGGACACCGGGTGCCCGACCTTCAGCGAGGGCGGGTACGCGGCCGCGCCCGCCGCCTGGACTCCGATCACCCGGACGTCGGGGCGCAGCGCCTTCACCGCGACCGCCACCCCGGCGGCGAGCCCGCCGCCGCCGATGCCGACCAGGATCGTGCGCACCTCGGGGCACTGCTCCAGGATCTCCAGGCCGACCGTGCCCTGGCCCGCGATGATGTCGCGGTGGTCGAAGGGGTGGATGAACACCGCGCCCGTGCGGTCCGCGTAGTCCTGGGCCGCGGCCAGGGTCTCGTCCACGACCTGCCCGTGCATCCGCACCTCGGCCCCGTACTCCTGGGTCGCGGCCACCTTCGGCAGGGGCGCCCCGACCGGCATGAACACGGTCGAGTGGACCCCGAGCAGCGAGGAGGCCAGCGCCACGCCCTGGGCGTGGTTGCCCGCGCTCGCGGCGACGACGCCGGCGGCCCGCTGCTCGGGGCGCAGGCCCGCGATGCGCACGTAGGCCCCGCGCAGCTTGAAGGACCCGGTGCGCTGGAGGTTCTCGCATTTGAAGTGGACCGGGGAGCCGGTGAGCGAGGAGAGGTACCGGCTGCCCTCCATCGCGGTCACCCGGGAGACGCCGGAGAGCATCTTCTGGGCCCCCCGGATGTCGTCGAGGATGACCTGCGGGACGGGCTGCGGCACGCGGTAGTTCATGCGGCCAGTCTCGCAGCCGGTCCGCCGCGCGCTCCGCCGCGCTGGGCGGGACGGGTGAGCGGCCGGGCCGCGAAGCGGTGCGGCAGGGGCGGGAGGGGCGGGTGTGGGAGCCGGACGGGCTTCGGGCCGAAGTCGGGTCGGAGCCGGGCCCGACCGGCGACATCCCGCCATCCGGGACGGCTCGTAGTCGCCGTTTCACCGCTGCCGTATCAGTTCTTGTACGAGGAGTACGAGCCGTCGCACGGCCGCGTACTGTGTCCCCCATCCTTGTCGGCCCCATGCGAAGAGAGCCCACGGCCATGCCCTCCACCCCGGCCAGTTCCGACCTGCCCGCGCCGGCCGGCGCGTCCGCCGAAGCCGGTCTCCTCGACGCGCTCCAGCACCAGGTGGCGGTCTTCGCCCGGCGCGCCGAGCAGACCCGCCTGGGCGGAGTCGGCCAGGCCCGCAACTCCATGGACCGGGCCGCCTACCTGCTGCTCAACCGGCTCGACCTGGAAGGCCCGATGGGCGTCAAGGCCCTCGCCGGCGGGATGGGCATCGACTCCTCCACCGTCACCCGCCAGGTCGCCCCGCTCGTCGACAGCGGCCTGGTCAAGAGGACCTCGCACCCCGAGGACGGGCGGGCCGTCGTGCTCGCGCTGTCCCCGCGCGGGCTGGCGCGGCTGGAGGAGGTCCGCTCCTCGCGGCGCGAGCTGATGGCCCGGGTGACGGACGGCTGGGACGAGGAGGAGCGCGAGGCGTTCACCGGTCTGCTGACCCGTTTCAACGTCTCGCTGTCCGAGCTGATGTCGGCCGGTTCCGAGCCCGGGTCCGAGGCCGGCCCCGCCTCCTGACGCCCGACCCCTTCCGAGGCGGTCCCTCCGGCCGCACTATGTGGTCTGTGGACCACGGACCGGGCCCCTACGCGGAGTTCGAAGCCTTCGTCGCCGGTGCGGCGGGGCGGCTCCTGCGCGTCGCGATCCTGCTGACGGCGGAGCCCGGGGCGGCCACGGCCGACGGCCGGTCCGACGCCCCGGCCCCGTCCGACGCCCCGGCCCCGTCCGACGCCACCGTCGCGGCCGAAGCCCCCGCCGCGCGCGGGCTGCTCGGCGGCGCGCTGGCCCGTACGTACGCGAACTGGCGCAGGCTGCGCGGGGACGACCCCTACGACTACACCCGCCAGGAGCTGTGCGCCGCCTTCGCCCGCACCGGCCGCCGCCACCACGGGGGCAGCGGGGTGCTCGGGCGGCTGGCCCCGCTGGAGCGGCTCGTCGTGGTGCTGCGGCTCTACGAAGGGGTCGCGGAGGAGGTCACGGCCGCGCAGCTGGGGCTGACGCCCGACCGGGTGGGGGCCCTGTGCGACCGGGCCGTGGCCGAGCTGCGCAAGCGTCCGGGAGCGGCGGCCGGTCCCCGGCCGGACACCCACCGCCGGGAGGCGGCATGAGTCGCCCCGACTCCAGGGAAGCGCAGGTCAAGCGGCTGCTGGAGGGCCCGTACCCGGCGGTGCCGCCCGATCTCGCGGCGGGCGCGGCCGCGCGCGGCGACCGGCTGCTGCGACGCCGCAGGGCCGTGCAGCGGACCGGCTGGGTCCTGCTGTGGGCGGCGGTGGTGGCCTTCGTGGTGTGGGCCTCGCTGACCGGTGCCTGGTCGACGCCTTCGAGCGAGGTCTCCCCGCCCTGGTAGGGCGGGGAGACCGGCCGGTGGCCAGGGCCTGCGGGCCGGTTAGCCCAGCGCCTGTGCCAGGTCGGCCAGCAGGTCGTCGGCGTTCTCGATGCCGACCGACAGGCGGACCAGGTCGCCCGGGACCTCCAGGGCCGAACCGGCCACCGAGGCGTGGGTCATGCGGCCCGGGTGCTCGATGAGGGACTCGACGCCGCCGAGGGACTCGCCCAGCGTGAAGATCTTGGTCCGGTCGCAGACCGCGACGGCCTCCTCCTCGCCTCCGGTGACCCGGAAGGAGATCATGCCGCCGAAGTTGCGCATCTGCTTGGCGGCGATCTCGTGGCCCGGGTGCTCGGGCAGGCCCGGGTAGAGGACCGTGTGGACCTTGGGGTGGCGGGCCAGCATCTCGGCGATCTTGCCCGCGTTCTCCGCGTGCCGGTCCATGCGGACGGCCAGCGTCTTGATGCCGCGCAGCACCAGCCAGGAGTCGAAGGGGCCGGCCACCGCGCCCATGGCGTTCTGGTGGTAGGCCAGTTCCTCGCCCAGCGCCGCGTCGGCGGCGACGAGCGCGCCGCCGACGACGTCGGAGTGGCCGCCCATGTACTTGGTCAGCGAGTGCACGACCACGTCCGCGCCGAGCGCGAGGGGCTGCTGCAGGTAGGGGGACGCGAAGGTGTTGTCCACGACCAGCTTGGCGCCGGCGGTCCGCGCGATGTCGGCGACGACGGCGATGTCCGTGATGCCGAGCAGCGGGTTGGAGGGGGTCTCGACCCAGATGACCTTGGTCTTCGGGGTGATCGCCGCGCGCACCGACGCCGGGTCGGAGGTGTCGGCGACCGACCACTCGACGCCCCAGCGGGAGACGACCTTCGCGAAGAGGCGGAAGGTGCCGCCGTACGCGTCGTTCGGGATGACCACGTGGTCGCCCGGGGAGAGCAGCGTACGCAGCAGGCAGTCCTCGGCGGCGAGCCCGGACGCGAAGGCGAGGCCGCGCCGGCCGCCCTCCAGCGCCGCGAGGTTCTCCTCCAGGGCGGTACGGGTCGGGTTGCCGCTGCGGCTGTACTCGTAGCCGCCGCGCAGTCCGCCGACGCCGTCCTGCTTGTACGTGGACACCTGGTAGATCGGGGGTACGACCGCGCCGGTCAGCGGGTCCGCCGTATTGCCCGCGTGGATGGCGCGGGTCTCGAAGCTCTGGTGCTCGTGGCTGTCGTCGCTCATGAACCCGATGCTATGCCCCGCCCGGCCGCCGCGCGGCCCCGCCTCCGGGGTGCGCGGAGGGGTTCGCCGGACGGGCTCCGGGAGGGGCTGCGGAAGGGCTCGGCGGCACGACCGCTTCGCTTCCTCCTTTGCCTCCTATTGGCCATTTCCGGGGTGGGTCTGGTTCGCTGGGGGGATGGAGATTCTGTGGTTCCTGCTCGCGATGGGCCTGCTCTTGGCCGCCGTCGGACCGATCCTGCGGCGCAGGCGCGGTGGACTGCGCCTGGTCACGCCCGGGAGCCCGGACGCCGCCGACCCGGCGGACTACGGATTCGCCCTCCAGGAAGAGCTCGACATCCGGATCCCCGGCCCCGACCAGGACCTGATGGACGCCCTCGACCACGTGCGGCGGACCGGGCAGTGGCAGGCCGCCTCCCAGCTGCTGGCCGGCACCCCCCGGGAGGGTGAGGTGCGCTGGCAGCGTGTCCAGGCCTTCGCCGGTTCGGCGGCGCTGGAGCTCTCCCAGGAGCCCGGGGCCGGGGCGCGGTGGCTGAAGGCGTGGCGGCTGGAGGCACCGAAGGACGCGGGCGGTGCGCAGGTGCACGCCGAGCTGCTGGCGCAGCAGATGTGGCGCCGCCCTGAGGGCATGAGCGAGGCCGATGTGCGGATCATCGCGGAGGAGGCCCGGGAGTCCTGTCACAAGGCCGCGCTGCTGGCCCCGGGCGACCCGGTCCCGTACATCATCGAGCTGTCGGTGGCCCGCATGCTGCACTACTCGGAGCCCGAGTACGACGCCCTGTGGGCGAAGATCATCGACCGGGCGCCGCAGCACATGGGCGCGCACCTGGCGGCGCTGAACTACTGGTGCGAGAAGTGGCACGGCTCCCGGGAGAAGGCCGACGCCTTCACCCACCACGCGGCGGCCCGCGCCCCGCAGGGCTCCCTGCTGGCGGCGCTGCCGCTGTTCGCGCTCTACGAGCACGTCCCGGACGTCGTCCTGATCCGCAGCTTCCACCAGAGCGCGTCGGTGACCCGGGCGGTGGAGGGGGCGCTGTACGCGGTCCACAGCGCGCGGCCCGACGACCCGATGCTGGCGCACGTGCGCCACCTGCTCATCCTCTTCCTGGTCGGCGGCGAGCGCTGGGCCGAGGCGATGGACCAGATCCGCCACGTCGACGGCTACGTGGGCGCCCTCCCCTGGTCCGCCGACCCGGACCCGGCGGCCTCGTACGCCGTCTACCGCGCCCTGGCGGTGGCCGGCTACGAAGCCAACGGCGGCTCCCCGGCGACGCTGCCGCGCTGACGCACCCCACACGACAGACGGCGACGGCCGCCCCTCCCGGACGGGAGGGGCGGCCGTTTCTCTGCCGTGGTGGTGCCGGTGTCAGCGGTGCTCCCGCCGGCTACCGGGTACTACCGGGTGGGTCAGGGTGCCGCGTCCAGGGTGGGGATGGGGAGCGGCGCGGTGCCCAGGGTCGTGATGGTCCAGCGCTGGGCGTCCGAGCGGTTGCAGTCGAACAGCCAGAGCTGATGGCCCGGCGTGGTGTCGAAGTTGCCGAGGTCCACGCACCGGCCCGAGACCGGGTTGTAGAGCGATCCGTCGGCGCGGGGCACGAAGATCTGGGCCGGCGTCGGGGTACCGCCGCAGGTCCGCAGTTCGAGCGGGGTGGTGTTGCCCGTTCCCGCGTTGGCCGCGTTCACGCACTTGCCCTGGATCCGCAGCGAACCGTCGCCCCGGACCTCGAAGTCCTGGGCGGCCGTGCCGTTGCAGCCCGCGATCTGGATCGGGTTGCCGTCGTCGGTGCGGGCGTAGTCGTTGTCCACGCAGGAGCCCGGAGCCGCGGTCATCGAGATCCGGCCCACGGTCGCCGGGGCGGTGGGGGCGGCCGCGTAGGGGTAGGCGGCGAAGTTGCTGACGCCGCCGTTGAGGGCGTCCGCGTTGGCTCCGGAGACCTTGTAGCGGCCGAAGACGATCGAGCCGCTGGGGGCGGGGCTGGTGTTGGCCGCGTGGTGGCCGGTGCTGGCGAGGACGCCGTTGACGTAGAGGCTCATCAGACCGCTGCCGGCCTTGTAGACGACGGTCAGCCGGGTCCAGGCGTCAGGAACGACCCGAGCCGCCTGATTGGTCACGTCGGTGTAGTCGAAAGGCCAGCCACCGCCCTGTGCGTTGGCCATGGCGAAGTGCCACTCACCGCGCCGGCCGTCGCCGTAGAGCATGAAGGAGCTGTTCTGGGTGCCGTCCTGGCTGACGACCATGCTGCTCTCACCCGCCGGGGTGGCGGATGAGCGCTTGGCCCAGGTGGTGAGGGTGAAGTCCTTGCCGGTGTCGACACCCGTGTTCGTACCGGACGTGGTGATGGTGGCCCCGGCACCGCCGAACGCCGCGTAGGGAGTGCTGCGGCCTTCGATGACCGCGGTGGGGAAGGTGACGGCGCCCGCGATCGTGCCCGGGGTCTTGTTGCCGCCGGTGCTGGGGGTTTTGCCGGAGGTCGCCGAGTTCAGCTTCCACTGGTGGATCGGGGTGTTGAGGTTGCCCTGGAGGGTGAAGGTGGAGGTGACTCCGGTGACGTTGGGGTAGCCGGTGGTGGTGGCGGCGATGCCGTTGAAGGCGACGAGCTGCTGGTCCTTGTCGACGGCCCAGAGGTCGGGGATGTTGTCGCCGGTGAGGTCGCCGTCGGAGCCGACGCGGGGGTAGCGGGCGGGGTCGATCTTGCCGGTGATGAGGCCGGCGGCGGGGTTGGTGGCTGCGGTCAGGACCGGGGCCTCGGCGGTGCCGCCGGTGAGGCTGAAGGCGTGGAGGGTGCCGCCGTCGGTCTTGTTGCGGGCCCACAGCGTGGGGAAGTTGGTGCCCTTGGCGCGGCCCGGGGTCAGCAGCTCGTAGCCGTCCCATTTGGTGTCGTTGGCGGAGAGCAGGATCGCGGGGGAGTCGAGCTGGTTGGTGGCGCCGGGGATGGCCAGCCACAGGCGGCCGTTCTCGACGAAGAGGAGGGAGCTCTGGGGCAGGGAGTCCGGCAGTCCGGCCTTGCTGTCACCGGTGACGGAGCCGTAGGCGGCGATCTGGGTGACGTTGGTCCAGTTGGTGGTGGAGAAGCCGTGGGTGGCGCAGTCGATGGTGGTGAAGTCGGCCTTGGCGCAGGCGCCCGGCTTGGTGACGCTGATGGGTGCCTGGCCGTCGACGAGGCCGGTGTTGTTGTTGGTGAAGTTGTAGAGGTTGGGCTTGCCCGGTTCGTGGGCGAGGAGGTCGTCGACGTTCTTGTTGCCGAGGCTGCCGCGGTGGGTGAGCTGGATGCCGTTCCAGCCGTTGCCGCTGACGCTGGAGCGGGCGAGGGCCACGGGCGAGGAGGCGGGGTCGCCGCCGCCGTTGATCTGGCGGATGTTGCCGGCGGAGTCGGCGAGGACGACGTCGGCCTTCTTGTCACCGTTGATGTCGCCGAAGATCGGCGCGGGGCTGTTCGGGTTCGACGGGACGTAGAAGCTGTGGACGACGGGCTGGGACATGTTGCCCGCGTTGTCCTGCGTCTGGAGGTAGAGGTAGTTCGTGCCCCAGGCGCGCGGGGTGTACTTGATGGTGGCCTTGCCCGCGGTGAAGGTCTTGATGATCTGCGGGTCGGTGTCGGTGCAGTTCCAGTCGGAAGCGGCCCTCACCGGGTCCGTGGTCCACCGGGCGCAGGCCAGGCCCGAGCTGCGGTTGGTACCGGTGGTCGGGGCGTTGTCCGCACCGGCCAGGGTGAAGGTGCCCTCTTCGTCCACGCGCTTGGGGTGACCACCGGTGGTACCGGAGAGCGGGAAGTCGGTCGAGGTCACCGACGCGGACGGCGGGGTCCGGTCGACGCGGAAGAAGCACCAGGGGGTCTCGGTGCTGGTCAGCGTGTCGTCCGTGGTGCGCGAGGTCCAGCCGTACTGGTGGCCTTCGATGAGCGTGCCGGCGTTGACGACGGCGTCGCCCGCGGAGCCGTTCCAGCCGGTCTGGTGCCACACGGACGCACCCGCGGCGTCGTCGTCCCAGATCTGGAAGGTCGTCTGGAGCTGGCGGCCGGTGGGCGACCAGGTCTCGGACGTCAGGTGGACGTTGGTGTTGGCGCCGATCCAGCCCGGGTTGTCCCAGGGCTGGGCCGCACCCGGGGTGGTGCAGGCGGAGTAGGTGCCGGTACCGGCGAAGCCCGGGGTGGGGCTGGTACGGGGGTTGCCGATGTGGGGCGTGAAGTCGTACGTGGTGACGATGTGCGGGGTGTTGCTGAACCGCTGGCGGTAGTACATGTTGCCTTCGTCGTCCGGCGCGAAGCCGAACGTGAAGGTCGACCAGCGGCCGGAGGCGGCGTTCTTCATCTGGCTGGTGACGTTGTACTGGATCTCACCGGTGCCCGAGATGGTGGCGCCACCGATCTTGGTGCAACCGCCCATGCGCGAAGCCGTGGCGCACGGCTGCCGGTTCCAGCTCGTGGGGCTGCTGATGCCCGTGGGGCTGTGGTAGAGGCCCATCGGCGTGGCCGTGCTGGGGCTGGAGGAGGACACGACGGTGGCGTAGAGCCGCGCGTCGAGGACCTCGGCGCCGTGGATGCCCGTGTTGATGCCGATCTGGAAGTAGGCGCGCTCGCGGCCCTTCCTGGTGCACGTCGAGTATCCGCAGTAGCCGGCGGCCGGGGTGTTCTGGCCGTCCGCGGTGCCGTTGAACTCGTTCGTGTCCGGGTACGCCTCCTGCACCTGCGACCACGCCTGGTTGGCGCTGTCGGCGGAGGGGTTGACGCCGGGGTCGATGTACCAGGGGCCGGTGCCCTGGCCGAGGAGCGAGGTGTCGGGGATGAGGTCGATGCCGGTGGCATCGGCCTTGACGCCGATCGGCTTGACGTTGGCGGTGTCGCCGGGGGCGTCCGCGCTGGAGGCGATGACCCGGTCGGC
>NZ_JBEXPT010000065.1:0-36831 GCF_040612195.1 Streptomyces sp. NPDC006450
GGACCGCCCGCCGCCCCTCGCAGGAGGAGGGCGGCGGGCGGTCCTCGTCCGCGCGGGCGGGACCGGGCGGGTCACCGGAGGGTCAGGAAGAGGCGATGCCGACCGGAACGGTCTTGGCGATCGCGGCGGACAGGCCCACCAGCATCCCCGCATCCGTGGCATGCTCCTTGTCGACCAGGACCTCCGTGTACGCCATCCGCAGCCCGGTGGTGAACCGGACCCCGCCGTCGTCCAGCCGCTCCACGAGCCAGCCGACACCGTTCACCTCGATGCCGTCCTGCTTCGGATCCAGCATCTTCACGGGCTTGCCGACACCGCACCGCAGTACGATCGCCGAGCCGCCCCACGCGGCGGTCAGGTCGGACTTCGGAAGCGCCGGGGCCCGGTCCAGTGAGGCCACCGTTTCGGGGAGCTCCTTGTGCAGCGCCGCACAGAGGCCCGCGACATCGGCGGGCGGAGCGGACGGCGGCTCCACCCGGGCCTCGGAACCACCCGGGGAACAGCCCGCGACGGCCGCCGAGGCGGCCAGCGCGGTCAGTGCGGCGGGCAGAGAGAAGGGCCGGCGGTGTCGTGACATCACCGGCCAAGAGTAGACGGGGGCTACAGATGGACGACCGGGCAGGTCAAGGTGCGGGTGATCCCCTCCACCTGCTGGACCTTGGCCACGACCATGCGGCCGAGGTCGTCCACGGTGTCGGCCTGGGCGCGCACGATCACGTCGTACGGTCCGGTCACGTCCTCGGCCTGGATCACCCCCGCGATCTGCGCGATGGACTCGGCGACGAACGACGCCTTGCCCACCTCGGTCTGGATGAGGATGTACGCCTGTACCACGGAACCTCCAGGGCGGCCACGAGGATCATTTCCCCTACCCTTCGGGTGGGCCCGGGGATGACGGGTGGGCCCGGGGAAGAAGGGACGCCACGGTACCGCGTCGCCGAGCGCCGCGGGGAGACCCGCGGGTCCGGCTCCACGCACAGCGGGGCGTACGGAGAGCAGAAGTTGACGTATCTGTTGACGGTACCCAGAGCTGTGACGGCTCGCGACCGCAAGCGGACTGGGCAAGAAGGGGCACAGCGATGAAGGGCACTGTGGGCGAGCTGGGGGAGTTCGGGCTCATTCGGGAGCTCACCTCACGGCTCACCACCACCCCGGCGGTCCGGGTCGGCCCGGGTGACGACGCCGCGGTGGTGTCGGCCCCCGACCGGCGGGTCGTGGCGAGCACGGACATCCTGCTGGAGGGCAGGCACTTCCGGCGCGACTGGTCCACGGCCTACGACGTCGGCCGCAAGGCAGCCGCGCAGAACCTCGCCGACATCGCCGCCATGGGCGCGGTGCCGACCGCGCTGCTGCTCGGCCTCGTCGTCCCGGCCGAGCTGCCGGCCACCTGGCCCACCGAGCTGATGGACGGCATCCGCGACGAATGCCAGGTCGCCGGCGCCGCCGTGGTCGGCGGCGACGTGGTGCGCGGCGACATCATCACCGTGGCCATCACCGCGCTGGGCGATCTGCGCAACCACGAACCCGTGCTGCGCTCCGGCGCCCAGCCCGGCGACGTCGTGGCCGTGACCGGCTGGCTCGGCTGGTCCGCCGCCGGCTTCGCGGTGCTCTCGCGCGGCTTCCGGTCGCCGCGCGCCTTCGTGGAGGCCCACCGGCGCCCCGAACCGCCCTACCACGCGGGCCCCGCGGCCGCCGGACTCGGCGCCACCGCCATGACCGACGTCAGCGACGGCCTGATCGCGGACCTCGGGCACATCGCCGAGGCCAGCAAGGTGCGGATCGACCTGCGCTCGTCGGCCGTGGACATCCCGACGCAGATGCACGACATCGGGCAGGCCGTCGGCGTGGACCCGCTGCAGTGGGTCCTCACCGGGGGAGAGGACCACGCGATCGTCGCCACCTTCCCGCCGGACGTGAAGCTCCCGGCCCGCTGGAAGGTCATCGGCGAGGTCCAGAACCGCTCCGCGCTGCCCCAGGTGACCGTCGACGGAGCCCCCTGGGCCTCCACCGGCGGCTGGGACCACTTCGGCGGCGACACGGCCGCGGAGGACGTCCCGCGATGAGCGGTTCGCCCACGTCCCGCCCGCACCCGCCGCTGTGCCTGACCGTCGCCGGATCCGATTCCGGCGGCGGCGCGGGCATCCAGGCCGACCTCAAGGCGATGCTGGCCCTCGGCGTCCACGGGATGAGCGTGGTGACCGCTGTGACCGCGCAGAACTCGCTGGGCGTCAAAGGCGTCTGGGAACTGCCCGCGGAGGCCGTGAAGGGCCAGTACAGGGCCGTGGTGGACGACATCGGCGTCCAGGCCGTGAAGACGGGAATGCTGTCCTCCGCGGCCCTCGTGGAGACCGTGGCCGAGCTGATCGCCGCCACGGCCGCCCCGGCCGTCGTGGACCCGGTCGGCGTCTCCAAGCACGGGGACGCGCTCCTCGCCGCCACCGCGCTGGACGCCGTACGGGGAGAACTGCTGCCCCGGGCCACCGTGGCCACGCCGAACCTGGACGAGGTGACCCAGCTCACCGGAGTCGTCGTGGAGAGCGAGGACGACATGCGCCGGGCCGCCGACGCGGTCCTCGCATACGGGCCCGCGTGGGTGCTGATCAAGGGCGGCCACCTCGCCGCTCACGGGAACGAGGCCGTGGACTTCCTGACGGACGGCTCCGACGAGCGCTGGCTCCGGGCCCCCCGCCACGACAACCGCCACACCCACGGCACCGGCTGCACGCTCGCCAGCGCGATCGCGGCGGGCCTGGCAAAGGGCCGGACCGTCCCGGAGGCCGTCACCGAGGCCAAGGAGTACGTCACCGGAGCCATCGCCGCCGGGTTCGCACTGGGCGCGGGCATCGGGCCGGTGGACCACGCGTGGCGGTGGCGCTGAAGCGCCCGAGCCGCAGCGCCCGCAGCGAAGGCCCGTGCCGACGGCCCGGCCGAAACGCCCGTGCCGAAACGCCCGTGCCGAAACGCCCGTGCCGAAACGCCCGTGCCGAAACGCCTGCAGGGCCTGCTCCACCCCGTGGTCTCACGGGGTGGAGCAGGCCCTACAGGTTCGATCATGTTCGATCAGGCAAAGCAAGAGGCCGGCCCACCAGGTGGACCGGCCTTCTCAGCAACCGGAAAGGGCTGCGCTACGACGGAAGGCGTCAGCGCGAGACCTTGCCGGCCTTGATGCACGAGGTGCAGGCGTTGAGGCGCTTCGGCGTCCCATTGACCACGGCACGGACACGCTGGATGTTCGGGTTCCAGCGACGCGAGGTGCGGCGGTGCGAGTGGGAAATGCTGTTGCCGAAGCTCGGCCCCTTGGCGCAAACGTCGCAGTTGGCAGCCACAGGTCACTCCAAAGACTTCAGATGCACTTACAGTGAATCCCGGCGCACCGGTATCAGGGATCTGAAGTGGTTTGCCGGGGGGAATGGCCCGACTCTCATCGGGCAACCGGAGCAGCATACAACGACTGCCTCGGTCCAAGAAAACTACCATGTCCACGGCCACCCCCGCCCCGGGGTCCCGCCTGTCCGGCCGTCCTTCGTTACCCTGCGGTGAACCCCGGCCCGCACAAGGAGGAACGCCCGGTGGCGCACCAGCCTCAGCCGTACCCCCTGAACGCCGCAGCGGTACACGCCTGGAGCTCGCTGGCCCTGGCCGCACTGGGCCGGGCCCGCGAGGACATCGACGCGATCAACGTCTATCCCGTCGCCGACGCGGACACCGGCACCAACCTCTACCTGACCGCCGAATCGGCCGACCGCGAGCTCGGGGACCTCCTCGCCACCGTGACGGACGGCACAGCCGGAGCCTCCCTCCCCGAGGCCGTACGGGCCTTCGCGCACGGCGCCCTGATAGGCGCCCGGGGCAACTCCGGGACGATCCTCGCGCAGCTGCTGCGCGGCGTGGCCGACGTCCTGGGCGACGAGCCCGCCGGACGCGATCCCGCGCGACTGCTCGCACAGGCGCTGACCCGGGCCGCCGAGGAGGCGTACCGGGCCGTCGCGCACCCCGTCGAGGGCACCATGCTCACCGTCGCCACCGCCGCCGCCCGGGCCGCCGAGGCCGCCGCCAGGGCCGCCGAGACCGCTGCCGGCGTGGCCGGGGCCGCCTACGACGGAGCCCGCGCGGCCCTCGCCGAGACCCCGGGGCAGCTGGCCGTGCTGGGGCGGGCCGGGGTGGTCGACGCCGGGGGCTGCGGACTGGTCGCCGTGCTCGGGGCGCTGTGGCAGGCGCTGTCCGGCCGGGAGCCGGCCCCCGAGCCGGTACGCGGCCGGGCCGTGCCCGTACCGAGGCCGCCGGAGCCCTGCCCCGAGGAGCACGGCGGACCGGCCTACGAGGTGATCTACCTCCTGGAGGCCCCCGAGACCGAGGTCGACCGGCTGCGCACCCGGCTCGACGCCCTCGGCGACTCCCTCGTGGTGGTCGGCGGCGACGGGCTGTGGAACGTCCACGTCCACGTCGACGACCCCGGCGCGGCCGTCGAGGCCGCGGTGGTCGCCGGGCGGCCGTACCGGATCCGCATCACGCACTTCGGCGACGAACGCCGCCGGGCCCGCGGCGAGCGCTCCCAGCGCGCCGTCGTCACCGTGGTCCAGGGCGAGGGGCTGGCCGGGCTGTGCGGAGAGGCGGGCGCCACCACCCTGCTCGCCCGGCCCGGAGAACCGCCGGCCGTCGCCGAACTGGCCGACGCCATCCGCGAGGCGCACGCCCGCGAGGTCGTCCTGCTCCCGAACGGCGCCGAACTGCGCGCGGTCGCGGCAGCCGCCGCCCAGCAGGCTCGCGCCGAAGGCGTACGGGTCGCCGTGATCCCCACCCGCTCCGAGGTCCAGGGCCTGGCCGCACTCGCCGTGCACGACCCGGACGGCACCTTCGACGAGGACGTGGTCGCCATGACCGCGGCCGCCGGAGCCACCCGCTACGGCGAACTCGCCGTCGCCGAACGCCAGTCCTTCACCTCGGCCGGCATCTGCCAGGCCGGCGACGTGCTCGGGCTCATCGACGGGGACGTGGCCGTCATCGGCACCGGCCTGGCCGAGACCGCCGAGGCCGTCCTGGCCCGCATGCTCGGATCCGGCGGCGAACTCGTCACCCTGGTCCTGGGCCCCGACGCGCCCGGGGAACTCGCCGGACGGCTGGAGGCGTACGTCCAGCACGGCCACCTCGCCGTCGACACCGTCACCTATCAGGGCGGGCGCTGGTCCGCGCCGCTGCTCATCGGGGTGGAATAGCCGGGTTGTCAGCGCGATGGTGTGCAATGGAACACGTGCCCGCGCTCGACGAAGACCTCAAGAAGACCCTCGGCCCCGCCACCGCGAAGGTGCTGGCCGAGCAGCTCGGCCTGCACACGGCCCTGGACCTGCTCCACCACTACCCCCGGCGGTACGCGGAGCGCGGCGAGCTGACCTCGCTGGCCGAACTCGCCGACCAGATCGACGAACACGTCACGGTGGTCGCGCAGGTCGCCGACGCACGCCTGCTGACGTACCAGGGCAGCCGGGGCGGAGGAAAGCGCCTCGAAGTCACCATCACCGACGGCAGCGGACGGCTCCAGCTCGTCTTCTTCGGGTCGGGCGTCCACAAACCCCACAAGGAACTGCTGCCCGGCAGCCGCGCGATGTTCGCGGGCAAGGTCGGGATGTTCAACCACAAGCTCCAGCTCGCCCACCCCGCCTACGAGCCGCTCGGCGAGGACGCCTCCGACCGGGACGCGGCCGCCGCCTTCGCGAGCCAGCTCATCCCGATCTACCCGGCCTGCGCGAAGCTGGAGTCCTGGAAGATCGCCAAGTGCGTGGACGCGGTGCTGCCCAGGGCCCAGGAGGTCGTCGACCCGCTGCCCGGCGCCCTGCACGAGGACCGCGGACTGATCCCGCTCACCGAGGCGCTGCTGAAGATCCACCGCCCGGTCACCAAGGCCGACATCGAGGACGCCCGCGGGCGCCTCAAGTGGGACGAGGCCTTCGTCCTCCAGGTCGCCCTGGCCCGCCGCCGGCACGCCGACTCCCAGCTCCCGGCCGTACCGCGCCGCCCCACCCCGGGCGGCCTCCTCGAGAGCTTCGACGCCAAGCTCCCCTTCACCCTCACCGAGGGCCAGCAAGGCGTCTCGAAGGAGATCTTCGACGACCTCGCCACCGAACACCCCATGCACCGCCTCCTCCAGGGCGAGGTCGGAAGCGGGAAGACGATGGTGGCCCTGCGGGCCATGCTCGCCGTCGTCGACTCCGGCGGGCAGGCCGCCATGCTCGCCCCCACCGAGGTGCTCGCGCAGCAGCACCACCGGTCCATCACCGAGATGATGGGCGAGCTCGCCGAGGGGGGCATGCTCGGCGGCTCCGACCGGGGCACCAAAGTGGTGCTGCTGACCGGCTCGATGGGGATGCCCGCCCGACGCCAGGCCCTGCTCGACCTGATCACCGGCGAGGCCGGACTCGTGATCGGCACGCACGCGCTGATCGAGGACAAGGTGCAGTTCCACGACCTCGGCCTGGTCGTCGTCGACGAACAGCACCGCTTCGGCGTGGAACAGCGCGACGCCCTGCGTTCCAAGGGCAAGCAGCCCCCGCACCTGCTCGTCATGACCGCCACCCCGATCCCGCGCACGGTCGCCATGACCGTCTTCGGCGATCTGGAGACCTCCGTACTGGACCAGCTCCCCGCCGGCCGATCCCCGATCGCCACCCACGTGGTGCCCGCGAAGGACAAGCCGCACTTCCTGGCCCGGGCCTGGGAGAGGGTCCGCGAGGAAGTGGAGAACGGCCACCAGGCGTACGTGGTCTGCCCGCGCATCGGAGACGGCGAGGACGAGAACGGCAAGGGCGCCAAGGGCGGAAAGAAGAAGGCGGCGGCCGAGGACGACGGCGACAAGCGGCCCCCGCTCGCGGTGCTGGAGATCGCCGAGCAGCTCAGCCGGGGCCCCCTCGCCGGGCTGTCCGTCGAGGTGCTGCACGGGCGGATGGACCCCGCCGACAAGGACGACGTCATGCGCCGCTTCACCGCGGGCGAGGTCAAGGTCCTGGTCGCCACGACCGTCATCGAGGTCGGCGTGAACGTCCCGAACTCCACCGTCATGGTGATCATGGACGCGGACCGCTTCGGCGTCTCCCAGCTCCACCAGCTCCGCGGCCGCGTCGGCCGCGGCTCCGCCCCCGGACTGTGCCTGCTGGTCAGCGAGATGCACGAGGCCAGCCCCGCCCGCGCCCGGCTCGCGGCCGTCGCCGCCACCCTGGACGGCTTCGAGCTCTCCCGCGTCGACCTGGAGCAGCGCCGCGAGGGCGACGTGCTGGGCCAGGCCCAGTCCGGCGTGCGCTCCTCCCTGCGGATGCTCGCGGTCATCGAGGACGAGGAGGTCATCACCCAGGCCCGGGAGGAGGCCACCCGCGTGGTCGCCGCGGACCCCGAGCTCACGGAGCTGCCGGGCCTGCGGACCGCCCTGGACGCCCTGCTGGACACCGAGCGCGAGCAGTACCTGGAGAAGGGGTGACGGGCACGACCTATCGTTGAAGGCCTGCACCCCCTCCGCCCCGCTCACCGAAGGACCCCAGATGACCCGCGTGATCGCCGGAAGCGCCGGCGGGCGACGCCTCGCCGTACCGCCCGGCACCGGCACCCGCCCCACCTCGGACCGGATGCGCGAGGGCCTCTTCTCCACCTGGGAGTCGCTGCACGGAGTCGAGGGGGCCCGCGTCCTCGACCTCTACGCCGGTTCCGGCGCCGTCGGCCTGGAGGCGCTCTCCCGCGGCGCGGACCACGCGCTGCTGGTCGAGCCCGACGCCAAGGCCGCCAAGGCCATCCGCGACAACATCGCGTCGGTGGGCCTGCCCGGCGCCGAGTTCCGGTCCGGCCGGGCCGAGCAGATCGCGCACGGCGCCGCGCACGGGGACCCGTACGACATGGTCTTCCTGGACCCCCCGTACGAGGTCGAGCACACCGAACTGTGCGAGATCCTCCTCACACTCCGGTCCAATGGCTGGCTCACCGACGACGCGCTCGTCACCGTGGAGCGCAGGACCCGCAGCGGGGCCTTCCCGTGGCCGGACGGCTTCGAGCCGCTGCGCTCCAGGAAGTACGGCGAGGGCACCCTTTGGTACGGTCGCGCCGCTTCCATCAGCGAAGACTCATGAAGCCCGCACCCGGGAACGAGGGAATGCAGTTGCGCCGCGCCGTCTGTCCGGGGTCGTTCGACCCCATCACCAACGGACACCTCGACATCATCGGCAGGGCCTCGCGGCTCTACGACGTGGTCCACGTCGCCGTGATGATCAACCAGTCCAAGCAGGGACTCTTCACCGTCGAGGAGCGGATCGAGCTGATCCGCGAGGCGACCGCCGGCTACGGCAACATCGTGGTCGAGTCCTTCCACGGGCTCCTCGTCGACTTCTGCAAGCAGCGGGAGATCCCGGCCATCGTCAAGGGTCTGCGCGCCGTCAGCGACTTCGACTACGAGCTGCAGATGGCCCAGATGAACATGGGTCTGTCGGGCGTCGAGACGCTCTTCGTCCCGACCAACCCCACCTACAGCTTCCTGTCCTCCTCCCTGGTCAAGGAAGTGGCGGCCTGGGGCGGCGACGTGGCCCACCTGCTGCCCGCACACGTGCACGCCGCGCTGCTGGAGCGCCTGCCCCGGCGCTGAGCCCGGTCGCCGGCGCCCCTGACCCGACGTCAGTCGGTGTCGGCTCCCGGGCCGGTGGCCTTACAGTCGTCCCGTCCGTCTCGGGAACCGCCCGGGGCCGAGAGAGTGCGAGCACCCATGGACGTGCAGAAGAAGCTCGACGAGATCGTCGCGGCCGTCGGCAGCGCCCGGTCCATGCCCATGTCGGCCTCGTGCGTGATCAACCGCGCCGAGCTGCTCGCCCAGCTGGAAGAGGTGCGCAAGGCCCTGCCGGGCTCGCTCGCACAGGCCCAGGAGCTCATCGGGGGCCGGGAACAGATGGTCGAGGAGGCGCGCCGCGAGGCCGACCGGATCATCGAGTCGGCGCACGCCCAGCGCGGTTCGCTGATCTCCGACACCGAGGTCGCGCGGCGCTCCCAGGACGAGGCGGACCGGATCCTGGCGGAGGCCCGCCGCGAGGCGGACGAGGTCAAGGCCGAGGCCGACGACTACGTCGACAGCAAGCTCGCGAACTTCGAGGTCGTGCTCACCAAGACCATCGGCTCGGTGGACCGGGGCCGCGAGAAGCTGCTCGGCCGCGGGCCCGGACTGGACGACGAGGGCTACCCGGACGCCGAGGCGCCCGAGCGCAGCCACGACCCGGAGACGCAGCGCCGGCAGGCCGACGACTACGTGGACAGCAAGCTGGCCACCTTCGAAGCGGTGCTCTCCAAGACCCTGGAGGCCGTCGGCCGGGGCCGGCAGAAGCTCCTGGGCCGCGTGGCCACCGACGACCTCGGCGCGCACATGGCCGCCCAGGACGCGGCGGGGCACCAGCAGTCGCGCGCCTCCAGCGACGCGGACTTCCTGGCGGGTCTGGCCGAGCCGCAGGCGCCGGTGGCTCCGCAGGCCCCGCTGATCCCCGGGCAGTCGCAGCCCGAGCCGGTGTACGACGCGTACTCCTACCAGCAGCCGGTCCAGCAGGACGCCTATGCGTACCAGGACCCGTACGCCGGCTACCAGCAGGTTCAGCAGCCCGACCCGTACGCGGTCTCCTACGAGCAGCAGCAGCCCGACCCCTACGGCGGCTACCAGCAGCCCCAGCAGGGCACGCACGACCAGCAGGCCGCGCTCGACGAGACCAGCTTCTTCGACACGAGCATGATCAACCTGGACCAGCTGCGTCAGTACGAACAGGGCCGCTGAGCTCGCTCGGGACCAGGATTGGGCTCAGAGCGAAGCGGCGGGTATCCTGGCTGTTCGGTCGCGCGTATGCGCCGCGATCCATGCTGCCCTTGAGTGGCGGAAATCTTGATCTTCAGCAGTCTCCAGTGATTTTGTGAAAGCGGGAACAGCCCTGAACACCCACCTCGACCACCGCAACCCCCTCGTGTTCGACACGCACGAGCTGGGTCGGCGTCCTGGTGCCATGCTGCGGCTGTCCCGTGAGATCGCGGCGCCGGCGGACCTCGGTCTCGCCGGTGTCATCGGAGTGCCGGAAGGCAGTCGGCTGAACCTCAAGCTCCGCCTGGAGTCGGTCATGGAAGGGGTGCTTGTCACAGGCACCGCCCGTGGCTCGGCAACCGGGGAATGCGTAAGGTGTCTGGAGGCCGTCGAGTGTGAGCTCAAGGCGGACTTCCAGGAGATGTTCTCGTACCCTGACGCCGACGACCGGATCCGCTCCAAGGCGGAGCCGGCCGACGACGCCGAGGACGACGAGGACACGCTCTTTCTCGAGGACGGTTTGTTCGACCTCGAATCCGTGCTGCGCGATGTGGTGGTGCTCGCACTGCCGCTGCAGCCGGTGTGCCGGGAGGACTGTCTCGGACTGTGCCCCGATTGCGGGCTCAGCCTGAACGACGACCCGGACCACCACCATGACGCCGTCGACATCCGTTGGGCGGCATTGCAAGGACTCGTCACCGATCAGGGCGTCGAGAAGGACAATATGAGCGGCACTGCCTCCGACGGAGTTCAGAGCGCCGCCGAGAAGCAGGAGAAGTAGCCGTGGCTGTTCCGAAGCGGAAGATGTCGCGCAGCAACACGCGCCACCGCCGGTCGCAGTGGAAGGCTGCGGTCCCCACCCTGGTTTCGTGTGAGCGTTGCCAGGAGCCGAAGCTCCAGCACATTGCGTGCCCGAGCTGCGGCACCTACAACAAGCGCCAGGTCCTCGAGGTCTGAGCGGCTGGTGAGAGGCGCAATGTCTGAGCTGTCCAACGCTGAGAAGCAGGCAGTCAGTAACAACGCGGCCTCGTCCCACGTGCTTCTGGAAGGGCGGCTCGGGTATCGACTCGAGTCCGCCCTTCTGGTGCGTGCGCTGACCCACCGCTCGTACGCGTACGAGAACGGCGGTCTGCCCACCAACGAAAGGCTGGAGTTCCTCGGGGACTCCGTGCTGGGCCTGGTGGTCACGGACACGCTGTACACGACCCACCCCGACCTGCCGGAAGGCCAACTGGCCAAACTGCGGGCCGCGGTAGTCAACTCGCGCGCACTGGCGGAGGTCAGCCGCGGCCTCCAACTCGGCTCCTTCATCCGGCTCGGCCGGGGTGAAGAGGGCACGGGTGGCCGGGACAAGGCCTCCATCCTCGCCGACACCCTTGAAGCGGTGATCGGCGCGGTCTACCTCGATCAGGGCCTCGACGCGGCCTCGGAGCTGGTTCACCGGCTCTTCGACCCGCTCATCGAGAAGTCCTCGAACCTCGGTGCCGGCCTGGACTGGAAGACCAGTCTCCAGGAGCTCACGGCGGCCGAGGGCCTGGGCGTGCCGGAATACCTGGTCACCGAGACCGGCCCGGACCACGAGAAGACCTTCACCGCCGCCGCGCGCGTCGGTGGCGTCTCCTACGGCTCCGGTGTCGGACGCAGCAAGAAGGAAGCGGAACAGCAGGCGGCCGAGTCCGCGTGGCGGGGCATCAGCACCGCCGCGGGTTCCGCGGCCGGCGCCGCTCCGGCCGAGGTCCCGGCCGCGACCGGGGCTCCGGCCGAGGCCGACGGGGCGACGAGCCCCGCCGACCCGGCGTCGGACGCCTGACCCGTTCTTCCGGGAACTCCCGCCCCGCCACCTGCTCCGGCAGGTGGCGGGGCGGACCCGTTTCCGGGGCCGCGACCAGCCCCGCCGACGGGTCCGGGAAGGGCCCCGGGAAGGGTGGGGGACAAGCCCCGCAGGGCAGTCGGTACGCTCGCGGGAGAGAGTCCGATCCGAACCCTCCGGAGGAATACCGTGCCCGAGCTGCCCGAAGTCGAAGTGGTGCGGCGGGGGCTGGAGCGCTGGGTGGCCGGGCGGACCGTGGAGGCCGTCGAGGTCCTGCACCCGAGGGCCGTCCGTCGCCACGCGGGTGGCGGGGCGGACTTCGCGGCCCGGCTGCGCGGGGAGACCATCGGGGTGCCGCAGCGGCGCGGCAAGTACCTGTGGCTGCCGCTGGGGGAGCGTGAGCACTCCGTGCTCGGGCACCTCGGAATGAGCGGGCAGCTCCTCGTGCAGCCCGAGGGCGCCCCCGACGAGAAGCACCTGCGCATCCGGGTGCGGTTCGGGGACGACGCCGGGACCGAGCTGCGCTTCGTCGACCAGCGGACCTTCGGCGGGCTCTCGCTGCACCCCTGCGTCCCCGGGAGCCAGGACGGGCTGCCCGACGTCATCGCGCACATCGCGCGGGACCCCCTGGACCCGCTCTTCGACGAGGCGGCCTACCATCTGGCCCTGCGCGCCAAGCGCACCACGGTGAAGCGGGCGCTGCTCGACCAGTCGCTGATCAGCGGGGTCGGCAACATCTACGCGGACGAGTCCCTCTGGCGCGCCAAACTGCACTACGAGCGCCCCACGGCCACGCTCACGCGCCCCCGGAGCGCGGAACTCCTCGGCCATGTCCGGGACGTCATGAACGAGGCCCTCGCCGTCGGCGGCACCAGCTTCGACAGTCTCTACGTCAACGTCAACGGCGAGTCCGGCTACTTCGACCGTTCGCTCGACGCCTACGGGCGGGAGGACGAGCCCTGCCGGCGCTGCGGCACGCCGATGCGCCGCCGCCCCTGGATGAACCGGTCGAGCTACTTCTGCCCGCGCTGCCAGCGGCCTTCGCGCGTGGCGTCGTAGGCGGACCGGGAAGAGAGCACCGCGGGCATGCTGCCCTCCAGCAGCCCGATGAGCGCGTCCACGCGCTGCGCGACCTCCGCGCCGAAGGGGGTCAGCTCGTAGTCGACGCGGGGCGGGTTCGTCGGCTGTGCCTCACGGTTGACGATGCCGTCGCGTTCCAGCGCGTGCAGGGTCTGGGAGAGCATCTTCTCGCTGATACCGTCCACGCGCCGGCGCAGCTCGTTGAAGCGGCACGGCCCCTTGGACAGGGCACCGACCGTGAGGCTGCCCCAGCGACCCGTGACGTGTTCCAGCGTCTCGCGGGAGGGGCACGCACGAGCGAACACATCGAAGGCGTCGGAGGCCTGTTCGGGCGCGCCGTCGTGCCCGGCCTCGCCACACCCTGTCGTCTGCATGGTTTCAGCCTACTACTGGGCAGCGCCAGCCATCCAGGTTGCGCTTTCAAAAAGTTAGTGCTTTCCTCGAGGTAGTTACCACGCCGCACAACGCCGTGACCCCCCACGGCGTTTTCCGAGGGAGACCCGCCTTGTCTGCAACCACCTACACCCCCGTCGTCTCGATCGCCTACCACTCCGGCTACGGCCACACCGCCGTGATCGCCGAGGCCGTCAAGGCCGGCGCCCTCGAAGCCGGTGCGACCGTGCACCTGATCAAGGTCGACGAGATCGACGACGCGCAGTGGGAGCTCCTGACCGCGTCCGACGCGATCGTCTTCGGTGCTCCGACCTACATGGGCACCGCCTCCGGCGCCTTCCACGTCTTCGCCGAGGCCACCTCGAAGATCTGGTTCACGGGTGCCTGGCAGGACAAGGTCGCCGCGGGCTTCACCAACTCCGGCTCGAAGTCCGGCGACAAGGGCAACACCCTGGACTACTTCCAGACGCTGGCCTCCCAGCACGGCATGAGCTGGGTCAACCTGGGCCTGAAGCCGGGCTGGAACGCCAGCACCGCTTCCGAGAACGACCTCAACCGCCTCGGCTTCTTCGACGGCGCCGCCGCCCAGTCCAACAGTGACCAGGGTGCCGAGTTCGTCCACAAGGCCGACATCGCCACCGCCGAGCACCTCGGAGGCCGCGTCACCCAGCAGACCCGCATCCTGCTCGCCGGCCGCGCCGCCCTGGCCGCGGTCTGACCTACGGCCCGGGCGGCCGGGCGCTGTCCGTGCGGCAAGGGCGCGGTACGGAAAAGCGGGCGGGGGCACGGTCGGGCGCGGCGGATGTCGCCGCGCCCGACCGTGCCCCCGCCCGTTTGCGTTGCTAGAAGCCGAAGTCCTGGGTCCACCAGGGGCCGCCGGCGGCGTTGTACACGCCGACGCCCAGGGTGCGGAACTCGCAGTTGAGGATGTTGGCCTTGTGGCCCGGGCTGTTCATCCAGGCCTTCATCACGGCCGCCGCGTCGCCCTGGCCGCGGGCGATGTTCTCGCCGCCCATCCCCGATATGCCGGCCTTGGTGGCGCGGTCCCACGGGGTGTTGCCGTCGGGGTCGGTGTGGTCGAAGAAGCCCCGGACGGCCATGTCCTTGCTGAAGGCTCCGGCCAGCGTCGCCAGCGGCGGGTTCGCCCGGACCGGACCGCAGCCGGCCTGTGCCCGCTCCTGGTTCACCAGGGTGAGTACGGCGCTCTCCTCGGCGGAGTGGCCGGCCGAGGTGGGCGGGGCCACCGGGGCCACCGGGGCCGCGGGGGCGGAAGGCTTCGGCGGGGAAGGCTTCGGCTTCACCGGAGTCGGGGTGGGGCTCGCCTTCGGGGTCTTCGCCGGCTCCGTGGAGGGGGACGGGGAGGAGGAAGGGGAAGGGGAAGGGCTGGCCGACGGGGACGGCGAGGCGGAGGGGGTGGGGGAGGAGGAAGGGGTGCCCGCCCCGGCGGAAGCCCGGCCGGAGAGGTTGGCGAGGCCGCCCTGCTGCTCCAGCGCGCTCTCGGGGCTCGGCGAGGCCTGGGTCTTGGCGCCGGCCGTCCTCGTGTCGGAGCCCGCGGCCGTGACCCCTACGTAGGGGAAGGAGGAGCCGACCGGGACGACACCCGTGCCGACGGCTGCCGTGCCGAGGACGACGGCCACGGATGCGCCGAGCAGACCGCCTCGCAGGGCGGCGCGGCGCTTGCCGCCGGGGCGCGGCGCGGCGTGGAGTCGGTGGCGTCCCATCGCGGCTCACCTTCCTGGGGTTCGGGATCAGCTATTCAAGATCAACCTTTACTCACCCAAATGGGTGAGCTCATTGCTGCGCGACTGTACGCCATGGCAGCGGGGGGTGAGGTGACCCGGAATTGTTTGCCCGGTTAGCGTTCAGGCATGAATGAAGAGGTGCGGATGACCGCCTGGGTGCGCGGCCGTGTACAGGGAGTGGGCTTCCGCTGGTTCACCAGGGCCAACGCCATGGAGATCGGCGGACTGACCGGCTTCGCGCTCAACTTGGACGATGGGCGAGTACAGGTGGTGGCCGAAGGTCAACGTGAGAATTGCCACCGGCTCCTGGCGTGGCTGCACGGCGCCGACACGCCCGGGAGCGTGGACGGAGTGACAGAGATCTGGGGCACACCGCGCGGTGGCTACGACGGCTTCGCGATCCGGTGAGCGATCGACTGATCATGCACTGAACACATCGCCGGATGGTCCGCATGCGGTCGGAACTGCGCATTCATCGCTGAGACGTTGCCGACGTGGCGAATCCGTGGAAGGCTCGGAGACGAGGATGATCTCCACGCCCCTTGCGGGGGCCGGGATGCCCGCCGATACGGGGCGTGATCGTGTTGACCGTCAAACTTTTTGGTGAGACGCTGGAAGCCCCGCGCACCTGAGCTGTTTGGCAGTGCTGGCAGTACACAGTGTCAGCGAAAGATCGATGCAGTGACTGACAGTCGCTGCCGGACATCCGCGGGTGCGATTCCCTCACGACCCACACCGCTTCGGTCGGTCACTCAGTGTGGAGGACCATCCATCATGGCAAAGGCGCTTCTCGGTTACGTCGGCGGTTCCGACCCGCGACTCCTCGCCGAGATGCGACGGCTTCAGCAGCGCGTCCAGGACCTCGAGTCCGAGCTCGGACGAATCCAGTCCGAGAACGACGCTCTGAACGCGGCCGCCGCACAGCACGGAGACTCGTTGCTCGACGGCATCGACCTCGACGTACCCCAGGCGGAGCCTGCGCTCACCTGATCCGCGCTCCCTCGTCGCTCGATCAACAGAACCGCATGATCAACAGAACCGCATGATCTGCAGAACCGCATGATCTGCAAGGGACGCTTCGGCGTCCCTTCTTTCTTTCCGCTCTTTCCTTCCGCCTTTCCCACCTCGGACAAGGCCGCCGGGCGGCGTTGCGCCAGGTGGGGGGCCCATTCCTTTAACGTCTGATGTGCCCTTCACCTTCATGGGCGAAACCGAACGTGAAAGGTAGAGTCCGGCGGCGTGCACCTCAAGTCCCTGACCCTGCGTGGCTTCAAATCCTTCGCCTCCGCGACCACCCTGCGCTTCGAGCCGGGCATCACCTGTGTCGTGGGCCCCAACGGCTCCGGCAAGTCCAATGTGGTGGACGCGCTCTCCTGGGTCATGGGCGAACAAGGGGCCAAGTCCCTGCGCGGCGGGAAGATGGAAGACGTCATCTTCGCCGGCACGACCGGCCGCCCGCCGCTGGGCCGCGCCGAGGTCTCGCTCACCATCGACAACTCCGACGGCGCGCTGCCCATCGAGTACGCCGAGGTCACCATCACGCGGATCATGTTCCGCGGCGGCAGCAGCGAGTACCAGATCAACGGCGACACCTGCCGCCTCCTCGACATCCAGGAGCTGCTCTCCGACTCCGGCATCGGCCGCGAGATGCACGTCATCGTCGGACAGGGCCAGCTGGACTCGGTCCTGCACGCCGATCCGATGGGCCGCCGCGCCTTCATCGAGGAGGCGGCCGGCGTCCTGAAGCACCGCAAGCGCAAGGAGAAGGCGCTGCGGAAGCTGGACGCGATGCAGGCCAATCTCGCGCGCGTGCAGGACCTGGGCGACGAACTGCGGCGCCAGCTCAAGCCCCTGGGACGCCAGGCGGCCGTGGCCCGGCGCGCGGCGGTGATCCAGGCGGACCTGCGGGACGCACGGCTGCGGCTGCTCGCCGACGACCTCGTGACGCTCAAGGGCGCGCTCGACGCGGAGCTCGCGGACGAGGCGGCGCTGAAGGAGCGCAAGGAGGCGGCCGAGGCGCAGCTCGCGGTGGCGGTGCGGCGGGAATCCGAACTGGAGGAAGCCGTACGCGAACTCGCGCCACGGCTCCAGCGGGCACAGCAGACCTGGTACGAGCTGTCGCAGCTCGCCGAACGGGTGCGCGGGACGGTGTCGCTGGCGGACGCCCGGGTCACCTCCGCCTCCGCGCCGGCCGAGGAGGAGCGGCAGGGCCGGGACCCGGAGGAGATGGAGAGGGAGGCCGCGCGGATCCGCGAGCAGGAGGCGGAGCTGACGGCCGCGCGGGAAGCGGCCGCTCGGGCGCTGGAGGACACGGTCGCCCACCGGGCCGAGCTGGAGCGCTCACTGGCCGACGAGGAACGGCGGCTACGGGACGTGGCGCGGGCCATCGCCGACCGGCGCGAGGCGCTGGCGCGGTTGACGGGCCGGCTCGGCGCGGCCCGCTCCCGTGCGGGCGCCGCCCAGGCGGAGATCGACCGGCTGGTCGTGGCGCGGGACGGGGCGCGGGCGCGGGCGGAGGAGGCGCGCGAGGAGTACGAGGCGCTGGCGGAGGAGGTCGGGGAGGAGGAGTCCCCGGCGGAGCCTTCTGCTGCGGGATCCGGATCCGGATCCGGCTCCGCCTCGGGGCCCGGGGAGTACGAGGCGGCGCGGGCCGAGCTGGCGGCGGCGGAGGCCGGACTCGGTGAGGCCCGGGACGCGTTGGCGGCGGCGGAGCGTTCGCGGGCGGCGGTCTCGGCGCGGCGGGACGCCCTGGCGATGGGGCTGCGCCGCAAGGACGGTACGGCGGAACTGCTCGCTGCCCGGCTGGAGGGGCTGCTGGGGCCGGCGGCCCAGCGGTTGTCCGTGACCCCGGGGTACGAGGTCGCGGTGGCGGCGGCGCTGGGGGCGGCGGCGGACGCGGTGGCCGTCACGTCGACGGCGGCGGCGGCCGGTGCGATCCGGTACCTGCGGGACGGGGAGGCGGGGAGAGCTGCGTTCCTGATCGCTCCGGGCGCGGTCGCCTCCGGCGGTTCGGTGGTGGGCGGCGGGGTCCCGGGCCAGGGCCTGGGCCCGGACGCGGGTCCGGCCGGTGCCGCGGCTGCGACACCTGCCTCGGCGCATTCCCCGGCTCAGGCCCCGGCTCAGGCGCAGGATTCGGGCCAGGCCGTGCCCTCGGATTCGGGTCCGGACGCGGCTCGGGACTCGGGTCCGGGAGCCGGTGTCGGCCTCGGGGGCCAGGAGCGGGGCGCCGGCGGCGGGGCTGTCGGCGGGGGCGCGGCGGCGTTGGTTTTCCCCCATCCCGCCCCTTCCCGAAACCCGGCCTCCGCCCCGGACCCCGCGCCTCGAACGCCGGCGAGGCTGAGTGCCCCGGCCCCGGCGGCTTCCGCTGGCGGCGGTCCCTTGGTCGCGCCGGGGGTGGCGGTCGGTGGGGCTCCGGTGCGGGCTTCGGGGTGCGGGGAGTCGGCGGTCGATGCTGCGGGGCTCGTGCAGGGGGACGCCGAGGTGGTGCGGGCCGCGGCGTGGGTGTTGCGGGACTTCGTGGTGGTCGGGGGGCTCGACGAGGCCGAGGCGCTCGTTGCCGCGCGGCCCGAGCTGATCGCCGTGACCGCCGAGGGCGACGTGCTCGGGGCGCACCTCGCGCACGGTGGGTCCGCCGGGGTGCCGAGCCTGATCGAGGTGCAGGCCGCCGTCGACGAGGCTGCTGCGGAGCTGGCCCGGCTGGACGGCCGGTGCCTGGTGCTGGCCGGTGAGAAGACGGCCGCGGATGCGCGCCGGGTGGCGGCCGGGGCCCGGGTCGAGGAGCTCGGGGAGCTCCGGCGGGCCGCCGAGCGGGCCCGGGCCGGGGTCGCGCAGCAGCTCGGGCGGCTCGCCGGGCAGGCGAAGGGGGCCCTGGGCGAAGCCGAGCGCGCCGCCTCGGCCGCAGCCACGGCGCAGGACGCGCTGGAGCAGGCGCTGGCCGACGTGGAGGAGTGCGCGGAACGGCTCGCCGTTGCCGAGGAGATGCCGGCGGACGAGGAGCCGGACACCTCGCGCAGGGACCGGCTCGCGGCCGACGGGGCGAACGCGCGGCAGACCGAGATGGAGGCCCGGCTGCAGCTCAGGACCCACGAGGAGCGGGTGAAGGGGCTGGCGGGCCGGGCCGATTCGCTCGATCGCGGGGCCAGGGCCGAGCGGGAGGCCCGGGCCAGGGCCGAGCGCCGGCGGGAACGGCTGCGGTACGAGGCGCGGGTGGCCGCGGCCGTCGCGGCCGGAGCCCGCCAGCTGCTCGCGCACATCGAGGTGTCGCTGACCCGCGCCGTGGGGGAGCGCACGTCGGCCGAGTACGCGAAGGGTGTGCGCGAGCGCGAGCTCGACGAGGCCCGGGGTCTGGGCCGCGGCCTGAAGGGCGAGCTCGACAAGCTCACGGACTCCGTGCACCGCGGCGAGGTGCTCGGCGCCGAGAAGCGCATGCGGATCGAGCAGGTGGAGAGCCGCGCCCTGGAGGAGTTCGGGATGGCGGCCCAGGCGCTCGTCGCCGAGTACGGGCCCGACCAGCCGGTGCAGCCGAGCCCGTCCGCGGACGGGGAGGCCCCGGATCCGGACGCCGGGCCGGAGCCCTTCGTGCGCGCCCGGCAGGAGAAGCGGCTGAAGGCGGCCGAGCGGGCCTACCAGCAGCTCGGCAAGGTCAATCCGCTGGCGCTGGAGGAGTTCGCGGCGCTGGAAGAGCGGCACAAGTTCCTGAGCGAGCAGCTGGAGGACCTGCGTAAGACCAGAGCCGACCTCCTTCAGGTCGTGAAGGAGGTCGACGAGCGGGTCGAGCAGGTCTTCACGGAGGCCTACCGGGACACGGCCCGTCAGTTCGAGGGGGTGTTCTCGCGACTGTTCCCCGGCGGCGAGGGACGGCTGATCCTGACGGATCCGGACAACATGCTCACCACGGGCGTCGACGTCGAGGCCCGGCCGCCGGGCAAGAAGGTCAAGCGGCTGTCGCTGCTCTCGGGCGGCGAGCGTTCGCTGACCGCCGTGGCCCTGCTGGTCTCCATCTTCAAGGCGCGGCCCAGCCCCTTCTACGTGATGGACGAGGTCGAGGCCGCGCTCGACGACACCAACCTCCAGCGGCTGATCCGGATCATGGAGGAGCTGCAGGAGAGCTCACAGCTGATCGTGATCACGCACCAGAAGCGGACCATGGAGGTCGCCGACGCGCTCTACGGCGTCTCGATGCAGGGTGACGGGGTGTCGAAGGTCATCAGCCAGCGGCTCCGTTGACCTCCTCCGGTGACACGCGTCAGGCCCACTTCTTTCAAGAAGTGAACCTCGGTTCCTCCTCGTTTTGCGCCAATGGCCGAAAGATGGCGACCCACCCCCCTCTTGACTTCAAGAAATGAACACATAGGCTCGCTCCCGCTGTATCCCTTCCGGTGGTGCCCGATCTTGACCTGTGCGCAACTGGAAGGAACTACCCCCACCCGCCCGTCACCGCGTCCGGGCACGCAGGAGCAGACCTTGACCAGCAGCACAGCGCGGGCCTCGGCCTCGGGCGGTGGCCCGGCGTCGCACCCCGACCACCTCGGGCACGTCATCTTCATCGCCGCTGCCGCCGCCATGGGCGGATTCCTCTTCGGCTACGACAGCTCCGTCATCAACGGCGCGGTCGTCGCCATCCGGGACCGCTTCGACGTCGGGCCCGCCACCCTCGCCCAGGTGATCGCCGCCGCGCTGATCGGCTGCGCCTTCGGCGCCGCCACGGCCGGCCGCATCGCCGACCGGATCGGCCGTATCCGCTGCATGCAGATCGCGGCCGTCCTCTTCACGGCGAGCGCCATCGGCTCGGCCCTGCCCTTCGCCCTGTGGGACCTGGCGATGTGGCGGGTCGTCGGCGGCTTCGGCATCGGCATGGCCTCGGTCATCGGCCCGGCCTACATCGCCGAGGTCTCCCCACCCGCGTACCGCGGCCGGCTCGCCTCCTTCCAGCAGGCCGCGATCGTCATCGGCATCGCCGTCTCCCAGCTCGTCAACTGGGGGATCCTCAACCTCGCCGACGGTGACCAGCGCGGCAAGATCGGCGGGCTGGAAGCCTGGCAGTGGATGCTCGGCGTGATGGTGGTCCCCGCCGTGCTCTACGGGCTGATGTCCTTCGTGATCCCGGAGTCCCCGCGCTTCCTGATCTCCGTCGGCCGCAATGCCGAGGCCCGGAAGGTGCTCACCGAGGTCGAGGGCGAGCACATCGACCTCGACGGCCGCGTCGCGGACATCGAGCACGCCATGCGCTCCGAGCACAAGTCCACCTTCAAGGACCTGCTCGGCGGCAAGGCGGGCTTCCTGCCCATCGTCTGGACCGGCATCGGCCTGTCGCTCTTCCAGCAGCTCGTCGGCATCAACGTGATCTTCTACTACAGCTCCTCGCTGTGGCAGTCGGTCGGCATCGACCCGAGCGCCTCGTTCCTGTACTCCTTCGAGACCTCGGTCGTGAACATCGTCGGCACGGTGATCGCGATGATCTTCGTGGACCGGATCGGCCGCAAGCCGCTCGCCCTCATCGGCTCCACCGGCATGGCGATCTCGCTGGGGCTGGCCGCCTGGGCCTTCTCCTACACGTCCGGCACCGGCGACGACATCGCACTGCCCCACGCCCAGGGCATCGTGGCCCTGGTCGCCGCCAACTGCTTCGTCCTCTTCTTCGCGCTGTCCTGGGGCGTGGTCGTCTGGGTGCTGCTCGGGGAGATGTTCCCCGGCCGGATCCGCGCCGCCGCGCTCGGCGTGGCCGCCGCCGCCCAGTGGATCGCGAACTGGGTCATCACGGTGTCGTTCCCGAGCCTGTCGGCCTGGAACCTGTCCGGCGCCTACGTCATCTACACGGTCTTCGCCGTGCTCTCGATTCCGTTCGTCCTCAAATGGGTGCCGGAGACCAAGGGCAAGGCGTTGGAGGAGATGGGCTGACCACCCCCGCCAACGGCCCCTCTCCTCTCAGAGCTGCCCCGTCTCAGTCCTTGAGGCGGGGCAGCACCTGTTCGCACAGCAGCTGCAGGCTCCGCCAGCCCTCGTCGACGGGCATCCCGCCGCACAGCGGGTGCAGCACCAGGTTCCCGGCCTCGCCGGCGCCGCGGGCGTACGCGACCGCCTCGTCCGGGGTCAGGATGCGGTACACGCCCTCGGCGCGCAGCTCCGCCACCGTGTGCGCGCCCGACCGTACGGCGCTGCGGATGTCCTTGGACTGCCAGGAGGCGTACATCCCGGCCTCGTGGAGGAACCGCTCGCCGTACTGGTCCCACGCCCGGTCCGGGTCCTCCGCGATGTGCAGCAGCGGGGTCTCGGCCGCCGGCATCATGCAGAAGCCCTCCGTGCCGTACTCCGCGAGCTTCGCGTTGTAGTAGGCCTCCAGTTCGGGCAGGTGCGCGCTCGGGAAGAACGGCAGCCCCAGGCGGGCCGCCCGGCGGGCCGCCGCCTCCGAGCTGCCGCCGACCAGGAGCAGCGGGTGCGGCTGGGTGAACGGCCGCGGGGTGACCCGTACGGTACGGCCGCGGAACTCGAACGGCTCGCCGGTCCAGGCCTTCAGCAGCGTCTCCAGCAGCTCGTCCTGGAGCTTGCCGCGCCGGCCCCACTCGACGCCGTGCTGCTCGTACTCCTCGGGCCGGTAGCCGATCCCGGCCACCGTGACGAGGCGGCCGCCGCTGAGCAGGTCGAGGACCGCGATGTCCTCGGCCACCTTCAGCGGGTCGTACAGCGGGCCGATGATCGCCGAGACGGTGACCGCGATCCGGCGGGTGGCGCCGAAGACCGCGCCCGCGAAGGCGAAGGGCGAGGGCAGCCAGTTGTTGTCGGTGCCGTGGTGCTCCTCGGTCTGGATGGTGTCGATCCCGCGGTCGTCCGCGTACGTCGCCATCTCCAGCGCGGCCTTGTAGCGGGCGGAGAGGGTTTCCGGGGTGCCGTTCGGATCGATGAGGTTGAACCGGGCCACGGTGATGGGCATGGAGAAGTCCCCCTTCGCCGGAGGTGGGTGGGCGGGCGAAGGGGGACGTTAGCTGACGTGACGTCAGTTGGACAGGGATCCGGCGGGGACCCGCTCGCCCGCCGCGCCCTCTGGGGCCTCCGCGGCCCTGGGGGCCGCCGGGGTGCGCGGCAAGGCCGCGTACAGCACGGCCGAGGTGACGATGCCCGCCGCCCAGCCCAGGCCGTTGAGCCCGATCCAGGTGGTGGCCAGCGGGCCGCTGAACCAGTCGACCTTGGTGAACAGCAGGCCCACCACCAGGGCCAGGCCCCAGGCGGTCATGGCCTGCCAGGCGAAACCGCCCCGGTACCAGTAGGCGCTGGTGCGCGTGGTGTCCAGCAGCGCGGCCCCGTCGTAGGACGTGCGGCGCAGCATGTCCACCCCGAAGACGCCGATCCACGCCGCGAAGGCCACGGCCAGCAGGGTCAGGAAGGAGATGAACGAACCGAAGAAGCTGGTCGCGACCACCATCAGCAGGAAGCCGAAGACCAGGCTGATGACGGCGTTGACGCTGACCGCCGCCGCGCGCGGGACCTTGATGCCGAGGGTCTGGGCGGTGAAGCCCGCCGAGTACATGGACATCGAGTTGATGAGCAGCATGCCGACGAGCGCGATCAGCAGGTACGGGACCGCGATCCAGGTCGGCAGCAGTTCGCCGATGAAGGACACCGGGTCCTGCGCGGTGGCCAGGTCGGGAGTGGCGACGGCCATCACCGCGCCCATGAGCACCATCGGGATCACGACGACGGCCGCGCCGCCGATGGTCGCGCCGACCATGCCCCTGGCGGAGGCGGTACGGGGCAGGTAGCGGGTGAAGTCCGGGCCGGAGGGGACCCAGCTGATGCCGCCGGCCGCGATGGTGCCGATGCCCGCGATCATCATCGCGGTGGAGCCTGCGGGCTTGGCGAAGACGGCGGACCAGTCGGTCTCGGCGATCAGGTAGCCCAGCACGAGCACGCTGAAGGCGCCGAAGAGGTACGTGGACCACTTGGAGCAGACGCGCAGCGCGTTGATGCCGAGGCCGGAGACCAGGAAGGTGCATCCGACGAAGAAGAGCAGCGTGACGACGATCAGCGCGGTGTTCTTCTTGATCCCGAAGAGCAGGTCGAGGACGGTCAGGACGGCGTAGGCGCCGCTGACCGCGTTGATGGTCTCCCAGCCCCAGCGGGCGACCCAGATCAGGGCGCCGGGGAAGAGGTTGCCGCGCTGGCCGAAGACGGCCCGGGAGAGCGCCATGCCGGGGGCGCCGCCGCGCTTGCCCGCGATGGATATGAGTCCGACGATCCCGTAGGAGACGACCGGCGCGGCGATCGCGACGATCAGCACCTGCCAGATGTTCAGCCCGTTGAAGATCACGAGACCGGCACCCATGGTCAGCAGCAGCACGCTGATGTTGGCGGCGACCCAGGTCGGGACGAGCTCGCGGACCCGTCCGCGGCGCTCGGCGTCCGGGACGGGCTCCAGGCCGCGCGACTCGACGGCGGTCTCGGCAGACATAGGTGTACTCCGTGGGGGGAGGCGGGGCGTGGGGAATTGCTCATCATCGTAGATTCGCCACAAAAAGTACAAATAGAGGCTTACTGCCCTGTGTGATGCCCCAGGAGTCATGGGTTGGCGCGGCCCACCGCATGGGCCGCTCCGACCCAGGGGCGCCCAGCGCCGAGCGCGCCCCTGTCGATACCGGGAGCGCTGCGACTCCGTCCCGAAGGGCTTCTCGCCGACACGCGGCCGGGTGGCGGACCGGCCCGCCCCGCGGGGGTGCAAAGCCCCGCCCGGATGACGAGGTGCCGTTGGCGAGGTCACGCATACTGGACAGGTTATGGAAATCCTGATCCTTGCCGTAGTCATCGCCCTGGTCGCGGTCGGTGCGATCAGCGGGCTCGTGGTCAGCAGCCGCAAGAAGAAGCAGCTGCCCCCCACGGCCCCGCCCAGTACGCCGACCATCACTGCCCCGCCCGCCGAACCGCAGGTGGGGGAGGACGCCGCACCGACGGCCGAAGAGCCGCGCCGCACGATCGAAGAGGTCGTGCTGCCCGAGGCCGAGGCCCCGGTCGCGGAGCCCGAAGCCCCGGTCGCCGAGGTTCCGGCAGCGCCCGAGATCGAGGTGCCCGAGCCCACCGCCGGCCGCCTGGTCCGGCTGCGCGCCCGCCTCGCCCGGTCGCAGAACACGCTCGGCAAGGGGCTGCTCACGCTGCTCTCCCGCGAGCACCTCGACGAGGACACCTGGGAGGAGATCGAGGAGACCCTCCTCATCGCCGACGTCGGTGTCGCGCCGACCCAGGAACTGGTGGAGCGGCTCCGCGAGCGGGTCAAGGTGCTCGGCACCCGCACCCCCGCCGATCTGCGCGCCCTGCTGAAGGAGGAGCTGGTCACGCTCCTCGGCACCGACTTCGACCGTGCGGTGAAGACCGAGAGCGGCGTGGACACCCCCGCCGTCGTGATGGTCGTCGGGGTCAACGGCACCGGCAAGACCACCACCACCGGCAAGCTCGCCCGCGTCCTCGTCGCCGACGGCCGCAGCGTCGTCCTCGGCGCCGCGGACACCTTCCGCGCCGCCGCCGCCGACCAGCTCCAGACCTGGGGCGAGCGGGTCGGAGCGCGCACCGTGCGCGGCCCCGAGGGCGGCGACCCGGCCTCGATCGCCTACGACGCGGTCAAGGAGGGCATCGCCGAGGGCGCCGACGTGGTGCTCATCGACACGGCGGGCCGGCTGCACACCAAGACCGGCCTGATGGACGAGCTCGGCAAGGTCAAGCGCGTCGTGGAGAAGCACGGCCCGCTCGACGAGATCCTGCTGGTCCTGGACGCCACCACCGGGCAGAACGGCCTGACCCAGGCCCGCGTCTTCGCCGAGGTCGTGGACATCACCGGCATCGTGCTGACCAAGCTCGACGGCACCGCCAAGGGCGGCATCGTCATCGCCGTCCAGCGCGAGCTCGGCGTCCCGGTCAAGCTCATCGGCCTCGGTGAGGGCGCGGACGACCTGGCGCCCTTCGAGCCGGAGGCCTTCGTCGACGCCCTGATCGGCGACTGAACGCTCCCGACGCTCCTACGCCGGCCCAGTGCCCCCGCGGTCCCCAGGACCCGGGGGCACTGCCATGGGCCCGGCCGGGGCGGCGCGGCTACGGGCGGCGCAGCCGGTGGCAGAGGTAGGCGAGGGTGCCCAGCAGGAGGCGGGCCTGGGGGGGATTCCCGGCCGAGTCGAGGGCCGGCGGGCGCATCCAGCTCACCGGGCCGAGGCCCGCGAAGTCCGAGGGCGGGGCGGTGACGTAGGAGCCCTGGCCCCGTGCGCACAGATCGAGACCGGCGTCGTCCCAGCCCATCCGGTACAGCAGCTGGGGCAGCCCGGCCGCCGCCCCCGGGGCGACGAAGAACTGGGCCCGGCCGTCCGGGGTCGCGGTCACCGGGCCGAGCGGCAGGCCCATCCGCTCCAGCCGGACCAGCGCCCGCCGCCCTGCCTCCTCGGGGACCTCGATGACGTCGAAGGAGCGGCCGACGGGGAGCAGTACCGCGGCTCCCGGGTATCCGCTCCAGGTCTCGGTGACCTCGTCGAGGGTGGCGCCGGCGGGGACCGTCGGAGCGAGGGCCAGCGGATGCGCCCCCGGCGCACCGCAACTCGTATGACCGCAGGAGCAGTCGCGGGCGGGCCCCGCGGCCCGGGCGCCGGGGACCACGTCCCAGCCCCAGAGTCCGGTGTACTCCGCCACCGTCGTGCACTCCGACGTCCGGCCGCGGCGCCGAGCGCCGGAACGGAACTCCTTGGTGCCGCGGCTGCCGCCGATCGTGAAGCCCATGCCCATGCCCCCTCCAACGGGTCGGACGTGCCGGTGGTTACGACATCGGCCGGACCGGATGCACGGCGCACTCCTCGCCGCGCGCGCCCCGGCGCACTCCTGTCCAACCGATCGGTTCCGCCTTCGTGTCAAGTGAATCGCGCCTGGCGGGTGGCGAGTTCATTCGAAGGGGTGGCGAATGGTGGCGTTTCCGGGATCGACCTCGCCGAAGGGGTGATCGTAGGATTACTTTCGGTGCACGAAGCGCGAAGGAAGACGCGTTCGCGGGTATGCCGGAGGCATGGCGTGAAGGACCTGTGAAGACCGTTTCCCGACTAGGTTTCGTGCGGAAGAGGCTGACGGATGGGGGCGTTCCAGTGAGCGGCAACGGCGCAAGCGGAACGAGTGCGGGGTCCGACGTGTCGTCCGCCGGGCTGCCGGAACGCGACTCCGCGCGGGACGACGCACAGGACTCCCCGCAGGACGCCACCGTCCGCAACGAACAGCTGACGTCCTGGTTCGTCCGCAGCGGCTGGTCCAAGGGCGAGCTCGCCCGCCAGGTCAACCGCCGCGCCCGCCAGATGGGCGCCCACCACATCAGCACCGACACCTCACGGGTCCGCCGCTGGCTCGACGGCGAACAGCCCCGCGAACCCGTCCCGCGGATCCTCTCCGAGCTCTTCTCGGAGCGCTTCGGCTCCGTCGTCGCCATCGAGCACCTCGGCCTGCGCACCGCCCACCAGACCCCCTCCGTCTCCGGCGTGGACCTGCCCTGGGCCGGCCCGCAGACCATCGAACTGCTCGGCGAGTTCTCCCGCAGCGATCTGATGCTGGCCCGCCGCGGCTTCCTCGGGACCTCGCTCGCCCTGTCCGCCGGCCCCGCCCTCATCGAGCCCATGCAGCGCTGGCTCGTACCGGTCCCGGCCGCCGACCCGGGGCCCCGGGAGGCGGGGTCGGCGGGCGCCCTGAGCGGCCACCGGCCGCCCCGGCTCTCCGAGCCCGAGGTGGACCTCCTCGAAGCCACCACCGTGATGTTCCGCCAGTGGGACGCCCAGTGCGGCGGCGGACTGCGCCGCAAGGCCGTCGTGGGCCAGCTCCACGAGGTCACCGACCTGCTCCAGGAGAACCACCCGGCCCCGGTCATGAAGCGGCTCTTCAAGGTCGCCGCCGAACTCGCCGAACTCGCCGGCTGGATGAGCTACGACATCGGCCTGCACCCCACCGCGCAGAAGTACTTCGTCCTCGCGCTGCACGCCGCCAAGGAAGGCGGTGACAAGCCCCTGGGCTCGTACATCCTCTCCAGCATGAGCCGCCAGATGATCCACCTCGGCCGCCCCGAGGACGCCCTGGAGCTCATCCACCTGGCCCAGTACGGCAGCCGCGACTGCGCGGGCTCCCGTACCCAGGCCATGCTGTATGCGATGGAGGCCCGCGCCTACGCCAACATGGGCCAGCCCAGCCGCTGCAAGCGGGCCGTGCGGATGGCCGAGGACACCTTCTCCGACGTCGGCTTCGACTCCGAGCCCGAGCCCGACTGGATCCGCTTCTTCTCCGAGGCCGAGCTCAACGGCGAGAACTCCCACTCCTACCGGGACCTGGCCTACGTCGCGGGCCGCAGCCCCATGTACGCCTCCCTCGCCGAACCGGTCATGGAGCGCGCCGTCGAGCTCTTCGCGAAGGACGAGGAGCACCAGCGCTCCTACGCCCTCAACCTCATCGGCATGGCCACCGTCCACCTGCTCCAGCGCGAGCCCGAGCAGGCCACGGTACTCGTCGGCCGCGCCCTCGACGTGGCGGGAAAGGTGCGGTCCGAACGGGTCAACACCCGGCTGCGCAAGACCGTCGACACCGCCGCGCGTGAGTACGGCGACGTCGCGGACGTGGTGCGGCTGACCGACCAGCTCGCCTCCCGCCTCCCCGAGGCCGCGGAGGCCGTCTGACGGCCACCCCGGCCACCCCAAGGCCCCCGGCCGCGGCAGTCACCCCGTGAAGCCCGATCAGGCTCCCCCAGCCAGGTTCCCCGGGTCATCGCCGCGGCCGGGTTCTCCCCCGCCACCCCCATGAACCACTCGTTCATGGAGGCGTAACACGCGGGACCTCTTCGTCATCGACGCGAAACACCCAGCGGCGCCGCCGGAAACCGGCCTGCGCGAATCTCGGGGTCAATAACCGGCCAGCCCCCGGGCCGGAACGCCCTCAGGCCTGATTCACGCACCAGCGCCGCTCAGGATTTCACGATCGCCCGCACGCGAACGTACCGACGACGAGGAGACGCCGATGGCATCAGCCATCACGACCCTCGCGGCAGACGCCCCCACGCTGTCTTCCGCGAACACCGGGTTCATGCTCATCTGCTCCGCCCTGGTCATGCTGATGACCCCGGGACTCGCCTTCTTCTACGGAGGCATGGTCCGCGTCAAGAGCAGCCTCAACATGCTGATGATGAGCTTCATCAGCCTCGGGATCGTCACGATCCTCTGGGTCCTCTACGGATTCAGCCTCGCCTTCGGCGCCGACTCCGGCTCGCTCATCGGCTGGACCTCCGACTACGTGGGACTCAGCGGCATCGGCATCACCGAGCTGTGGGACGGCTACACCATCCCCGTCTACGTCTTCGCCGTCTTCCAGCTCATGTTCGCGATCATCACCCCGGCGCTGATAAGCGGTGCGCTGGCCGACCGCGTCAAGTTCAGCGCGTGGGCCCTGTTCATCACCCTGTGGGTCACGATCGTCTACTTCCCCGTCGCCCACTGGGTGTGGGGCGCCGGCGGCTGGCTCTTCGAGCTCGGCGTCATCGACTTCGCCGGCGGCACCGCCGTCCACATCAACGCGGGCGCCGCGGCCCTCGGCGTGATCCTGGTGATCGGCAAGCGCGTCGGGTTCAAGAAGGACCCGATGCGCCCGCACAGCCTTCCGCTCGTGATGCTGGGCGCCGGCCTGCTGTGGTTCGGCTGGTTCGGCTTCAACGCGGGCTCCTGGCTCGGCAACGACGACGGCGTCGGCGCGGTCATGTTCGTCAACACCCAGGTCGCCACCGCCGCCGCCATGCTCGCCTGGCTGGGCTACGAGAAGCTGCGCCACGGCTCCTTCACCACCCTCGGCGCCGCCTCCGGCGCGGTCGCGGGCCTCGTCGCCATCACCCCCTCCGGCGGCGCCGTCTCCCCGCTCGGTGCGATCGCCATCGGTGTCATCGCCGGTGTCGTGTGCGCCATGGCCGTCGGCCTGAAGTACAAGTTCGGCTACGACGACTCCCTCGACGTCATCGGAGTCCACCTCGTCGGCGGTGTCCTCGGCTCCCTCCTCGTCGGTCTCTTCGCCACCGGCGGGGTCCAGTCCGACGTGGCCGGCCTCTTCTACGGCGGCGGCCTGGAGCAGCTCGGCAAGCAGGCGGTCGGAGTCTTCTCCGTCCTCGCCTACTCTCTCGTGGCATCCGCGGTACTCGCCTTCCTCCTCGACAAGACGATGGGGATGCGGGTCACCGAGGACGACGAGGTCTCCGGCATCGACCAGGTCGAGCACGCCGAGACCGCCTACGACTTCAGCGGAGCGGGCGGCGGCTCCTCCTCCCGGAGCACCGCAGCCCCCGCCCCTGTTGCCGCCGCGAGCAAGAAGGTTGACGCATGAAGCTCATCACCGCGATCGTGAAGCCGCACCGGCTCGACGAGATCAAGGAAGCCCTGCACCGCTTCGGAGTCCAGGGACTCACCGTCTCCGAGGCCAGCGGCTACGGCCGCCAGCGCGGACACACCGAGGTCTACCGGGGCGCCGAGTACACCGTGGACCTCGTACCGAAGATCCGCATAGAGGTACTCGTCGAGGACGGCGACGCGGAAGACGTGATGCGGATCGTCGTCGACGCCGCCCAGACGGGCAAGATCGGCGACGGCAAGGTGTGGAGCATCCCCGTGGACTCGGTCATCCGGGTCCGCACCGGCGAACGCGGCGCTGACGCGCTCTAGGTGATTGGAACCCCTGGGTGACGAGTGTCGAAGAGACCACGGACGGCAACACCGCCGACCAGGGACCCAGCGGGTACGCCGCGGCCCGGCTGCGACTCCTCCAGGAGGAGTCGCGGTCCGGGCCTTCCCGGCGTTCCGCCCTGGCGGCCCTGACCGACGACTGGCTGAAGGCGCTGTTCGCCACCGCGGTGAAGGAGACGGGCGTGCGGGGCGCCGCGCTCGTCGCCGTCGGCGGATACGGCCGCGCCGAACTCTCCCCCCGCAGCGACCTCGACCTGGTCCTGCTCCACGACGGCAAAGCCGAACCGCGGGCGCTGGCCGCGCTGGCCGACCGGCTCTGGTACCCCGTCTGGGACCTCGGCCTCGCCCTCGACCACTCGGTGCGCACCCCCGGCGAAGCCCGCAAGACCGCCGCCGAAGACCTCAAGGTGCACCTCGGACTGCTCGACGCCCGGCCCGTCGCGGGCGACGCCGGGCTCCTCACGGGACTGCGCACCTCCGTCCTGGCGGACTGGCGCAACCACGCCGCCAAACGGCTGCCCGAGCTCCACTCCCTGTGCCGCGAGCGGGCCGAGCGCGCCGGGGAGCTCCGCTTCCTGCTGGAACCCGACCTCAAGGAGGCCCGCGGGGGACTGCGCGACGTCACCGCGCTGCGGGCCGTCGCCGCGTCCTGGCTGGCCGACGCCCCGCGCGAGGGCCTCGCCGAAGCCCGGCGCCGGCTCCTCGACGCCCGGGACGCGCTGCACCTGGTGACCGGCCGCGCCACCGAGCGGCTCTCCCTCCAGGAACAGACCCCGGTGGCGGCGCAGCTCGGTCTGCTCGACGCCGACGCCCTGCTCAGGGAGGTGTACGAGGCCGCGCGGGTGGTCTCGTACGCCGGTGACGTGACCTGGCGCGAGGTCGGGCGCGTGCTCCGGGCGCGGTCCGCCCGCCCCCGGCTCCGCGGCCTGCTCGGCACCCGCAGCTCCGTACCGGAGCGGGCGCCGCTCGCCGAAGGCGTCGTCGAGTCCGACGGCGAGGCCGTACTGGCCCTGGCCGCGCGGCCGGACCGGGACCCGGTGCTGCCCCTGCGCTTCGGCGCGGCCGCCGCCCAGGCCGGACTGCCCGTCTCGCTGCACGCCGTACGCAGGCTCGCGGCGCAGGCGAAGCCGCTGCCCGTGCCGTGGCCGGCCGAGGCCCGGGAGCAGCTGCTGACCCTGCTGGGCGCGGGCGAGCCCACGGTGGCCGTGTGGGAGGCCCTGGAGGCCGAGGGGATCATCACCAAGCTCCTGCCCGACTGGGAGCGCGTGCGGTGCCGGCCGCAGCGCAACCCGGTGCACACCTGGACCGTGGACCGCCACCTCGTCGAGACGGCCGTCCGGGCCTCCGAGCTGACCCGCCGGGTGGGCCGCCCCGACCTCCTCCTGATGGCCGCGCTGCTGCACGACATCGGCAAGGGCTGGCCCGGCGACCACTCGGTGGCCGGCGAGACGATCGCGCGCGACATGGCGCTGCGGGTGGGCTTCGACGCGGAGGACGTCGCCGTGCTGGGCGTGCTCGTACGCCACCACCTGCTGCTGATCGACACCGCCACGCGGCGGGACCTGGACGACCCGGCGACGGTCAAGGCCGTCGCCGAGGCGGTCGGTTCGCCCGGCACGCTGGAGATCCTGCACGCGCTGACGGAGGCCGACGCGCTGGCCACCGGCCCGGCGGCGTGGAGCGCCTGGCGCGGCTCGCTCGTGGCCGACCTGGTCGCCCGGGTCGCCGCCGTGCTGCGCGGCGCCGCCCCGGCGGTGACGGAGCTGGAGATCCCGACCACGGAGCAGGAGCGCCTGGCGGTGGAGGCGCTGCGCACCGGGGAGCCGGTCCTGGCCCTGCACGCCCGGCAGGAGGAGGACGCGGTCGGCGTGGAACTGGTGGTGGCCGTCCCCGACCAGCCGGGAGTACTGCCCGCGGTGGCCGGCGTACTGGCACTGCACCGGCTCACCGTACGGGCGGCCGACCTGCGCTCGATGGAGCTCCCGGACCGGCTGGGCGAGGTACTGGTCCTGCGCTGGCGGGTGGCGGCGGAGTACGGGGCCCTGCCGCAGGCCGCGCGGCTGCGCACCGATCTGGTGCGGGCCCTGGACGGCTCGCTGGACGTCCCGTCGAAGCTGGCGGACCGCGAGGCGGCGTACCCGCGCCGGCGCGGGGTGGTCCCGCCGCCGCCCCGGGTCACGGTGGTCCCGGAGGTCTCCTCCCTGGCCACGGTCCTGGAGGTGCGGGCGCCGGACGCGGTCGGGCTGCTGCACCGGATCGGGCGCGCGCTGGAATCCTCGGGGGTGCGGGTGCGCAGCGCGCACGTGTCCACGCTCGGCGCGAACGCGGTGGACACCGTGTACGTGGTCGACGCGGACGGCAAGCCCCTCGGGCCTCCGGCCGCGGCAGCCCTGGCGGGGGCCGTGCAGGCCGCCCTGGCCTAGGACCGTCTCTTCCCGGTACCGGTCTCCTCCCGGACCCGGTCCTCACCCGCCGGACGGGCTGAAAGATCGGCCCCGCCGGCGTCCGAGGCGCGGGTCCGGGGCAGAGCCCCGGGGGGAACGGGCGAAGGGCGGGTGGGGAAAGCCGCCCGCAGGGCCAAGCCGGTGGCGCGGCCCGATACCCTGGGGGACGACCACACGCCCCCGACCCGAGGAATCGCGACCACCGTGTTCGATACGCTTTCCGACCGCCTCAGCGCGACCTTCAAGTCCCTCCGGGGCAAAGGCCGCCTCTCCGAGCAGGACATCGACGCTGCGGCGCGGGAAATCCGTATCGCCCTCCTCGAGGCCGACGTCGCCCTCCCCGTCGTCCGCTCCTTCATCGCGAACGTCAAGGAGCGCGCCCGCGGCGAAGAGGTCTCCAAGGCCCTGAACCCGGGCCAGCAGGTCCTCAAGATCGTCAACGACGAGCTGGTCTCCATCCTCGGCGGCGAGACCCGGCGGCTGCGCTTCGCCAAGACCGCGCCCACCGTGATCATGCTCGCGGGTCTCCAGGGTGCCGGTAAGACCACCCTCGCCGGAAAGCTCGGCCTGTGGCTGAAGGGGCAGGGCCACACCCCGCTCCTCGTCGCCTGCGACCTCCAGCGCCCCAACGCCGTCAACCAGCTCTCGGTCGTGGCCGAGCGGGCCGGCGTGGCCGTCTACGCCCCCGCGCCGGGCAACGGCGTCGGCGACCCGGTCCAGGTCGCCAAGGACTCCATCGAGTACGCGCGCACCAAGCAGTACGACGTGGTCGTCGTCGACACCGCCGGCCGCCTCGGCATCGACCAGGAGCTGATGCAGCAGGCCGCGGACATCCGCGACGCCGTCAGCCCGGACGAGATCCTCTTCGTCGTCGACGCCATGATCGGCCAGGACGCGGTCAACACCGCCGAGGCCTTCCGCGACGGCGTCGGCTTCGACGGCGTCGTGCTCTCCAAGCTCGACGGCGACGCCCGGGGCGGTGCGGCGCTCTCCATCGCCCACGTCACCGGCAAGCAGATCATGTTCGCCTCGAACGGCGAGAAGCTCGACGAGTTCGATGCCTTCCACCCGGACCGCATGGCGGGCCGGATTCTCGACATGGGCGACATGCTCACCCTGATCGAGCAGGCCGAGAAGACCTTCTCGCAGGCCGAGGCCGAGAAGATGGCGGCCAAGCTGCAGAAGGGGCCCAAGGAGTTCACGCTCGACGACTTCCTGGCCCAGATGGAGCAGGTCCGCAAGATGGGCTCCATCTCCAAGCTGCTCGGCATGCTCCCCGGCATGGGGCAGATCAAGGACCAGATCAACAACATCGACGAGCGCGACGTGGACCGCACCGCCGCGATCATCAAGTCGATGACCCCGGCCGAGCGCCAGGACCCGCACCTCATCAACGGCTCGCGCCGCGCCCGTATCGCCAAGGGCTCCGGCACCGAGGTCAGCGCCGTCAAGGCGCTCGTCGAGCGGTTCTTCGAGGCCCGCAAGATGATGTCCCGCATGGCCCAGGGCGGCGGCATGCCGGGCATGCCCGGCATCCCCGGGATGGGTGGCGGCCCCGGCCGGCAGAAGAAGCAGGTCAAGCAGGCCAAGGGCAAGCGCAAGAGCGGCAACCCGATGAAGCGCAAGGAAGAAGAGGCCGCGGCCGCCGCGCGCCGCGAGGCGGGTCCGCAGGCGATCGAGCCCGCCGCCGGCGGCAACCCGTTCGGCCTTCCGGCCGGGGGTGCGCAGCCCGGGCAGGACTTCGACCTGCCGGACGAGTTCAAGAAGTTCATGAAGTAGCGCTGACGTAGCAGTACGGAGCCACGGGAGCCCCGGCCGGACCACTCCGGCCGGGGCTTCGCCGTGTGGCCTCCCGCCAGGGGCGATGGTCAGGTTTGTCGCTTATGGTCGGCCGGGAGGACGGCAGAAGGAGGCCACGTGCCCAGCCCCACACCCGTACCGCCCCGCGACCGGGCCGATACGCCCTGGCGCTCCGAAGGCGCACCACCCGCCACGCCGCCGAAGAAGCGGATGCCCGGCGGCTGGCGCGGCCTGATCCTCGCCGCCCTGATCGTCTACCTGATCACCAACCTGGTGCTGTCCTTCTTCAACGAGGGCGACGAGCCGACCATCTCGTACACCGAGTTCAGCAAGCAGGTCGCGAACGGCAACGTCTCGAAGATCTACGCCAAGGGCGACGCCATCCAGGGCGAGCTGAAGACCGGACAGCCCAAGCCGGACGGGGACAAGGGCGACTACAAGAAGTTCGTCTCCCAGCGGCCCGCCTTCGCCGACGACGACCTGTGGGCCAACCTCACCAAGCAGAACGTCGTCGTCACCGCCTCCCCGGTCGTCGTGCAGCGCAGCTTCCTGGCCAACCTGCTGATCTCCCTGGCCCCGATGCTGCTGCTGGTCCTCCTGTGGGTGGTCATCGCCCGCCGGATGGGATCGGCGATGGGCGGCGGCATGGGCGCGCTGGGGCGCAAGACGCCGCCCAAGCCGGTCGAGCTGGAGGGCGCCAAGCGCACGACCTTCGAGGACGTGGCCGGCATCGACGAGGTCGAGGGCGAGCTCAACGACGTCGTGGACTTCCTCAAGAACCCGGACGAGTACCGCAAGATGGGCGCCCGCATGCCCGGCGGCGTCCTGCTCGCCGGCCCGCCCGGCACCGGCAAGACCCTGCTCGCCCGCGCGGTGGCCGGCGAGGCCGGGGTGCCGTTCTTCTCCGCCTCCGCCTCGGAGTTCATCGAGATGATCGTCGGCGTCGGCGCCTCCCGGGTGCGCGAGCTCTTCTCCGAGGCCCGCAAGGTGGCACCCGCCATCATCTTCATCGACGAGATCGACACCATCGGGCGGGCCCGCGGCGGCGGCGCGGCCATGGGCGGCCACGACGAGCGCGAGCAGACCCTGAACCAGATCCTCACCGAGATGGACGGCTTCTCCGGCTCCGAAGGCGTGGTCGTCCTCGCCGCGACCAACCGGGCCGACGTCCTGGACCCCGCGCTGACCCGGCCGGGCCGCTTCGACCGCACCGTCATGGTCTCCCCGCCCGACAAGGCCGGCCGGGAAGCCATCCTGCGCATCCACACCCGGGACATCCCGCTGGCCGCCGGCGTCGACCTGGCGCAAATGGCCCGTACGACCCCGGGCATGACCGGAGCCGAACTGGCCAACCTCGCCAACGAGGCCGCGCTACTCGCCGTGAAGCGCCAGCAGAAGGAGGTCACCCAGTCGGACCTCTCCGACGCGCTGGAGAAGGTCCAGCTCGGCGCGGAACGGCCGCTGGTCATGCCGGACGAGGAGCGCCGCCGTACCGCGTACCACGAGAGCGGACACGCCCTGCTGGGCATGCTCCAGCCCGGCGCCGACCCCGTCCGCAAGATCACCATCGTCCCGCGCGGGCGGGCGCTCGGCGTCACCCTCTCCACCCCGGAGGCGGACCGGTACGCCTACACGGAGGAGTACCTGCGCGGCCGCATCATCGGGGCGCTCGGCGGCATGGCCGCCGAGCATGTGGTCTACGAGGTCATCACCACCGGCGCCGAGAACGACCTCGAACAGGTCACCAACATCGTCCGGGGCATGGTCGGCCGCTGGGGCATGAGCGAACGGATCGGCCGCCTCACCGCGATCCCCGCGGACGGTCAGAGCCCCTACGGCCTCTCCGCGGCCCCCGCCACCCTCGACGCGGTGGACCACGAGATGCGCCGGATCGTCGACGAGTGCTACGAGAAGGCCTGCTTCCTCCTGCGCGAGAACCGCGACAAGCTGGACGCCCTCGCGGAGGCCCTGATGGCCCGCGAAACCCTCGACGAAGCGGCCGCTTACGCCGCCGCGGGGATCCCCCGGCTCCACAAGTGAGCGTCGTGCGGGGCCGGTCCGCGGCCCCGCA
>NZ_JBEXPT010000066.1:0-36817 GCF_040612195.1 Streptomyces sp. NPDC006450
AAAAACAAACCCTACCCGATCACATTTTTACCAACCCCGCCGCTCTCCCTTCCCCCCCCCGCCCCCGCCCGGCCGGGCGCCCCGCCCCCCCGCCGACGAGGTACGGGTCTACGACGCCGACATCACCAAGGAGCAGGTCCCGCTGGTCCTGGCGGCCGGCCAGGACGCGCACGAGCTCTCCGAACGCGCCCCGGAGACCGGGACCGCCAAGGTCGAGCTCTTCCTCACCGGCGGGCAGGCCAGGGAACTCGCGGCGCAGGGGATCACGCTCGCCGAACGCAAGGTGGGGGCCAAGGCCGCGGCGCGCACCCTGGCTGCGGGCGACGGGGTCTTCCGGCCGTACAGCGGCAAGGGCGGCCTCCAGGAGGAGATCCTGCGTACGGCCGGGGAGAACCCGGGCCTCACCAAGGTCGTCTCCATCGGCAAGACCGTCCAGGGCAAGGACATCCTCGCCCTCAAGGTCACCAAGAACGCCAAGAAGTCCCGGGACGGCGCCAAGCCCTCCACGCTGTTCATGTCGAACCAGCACGCCCGTGAGTGGATCACCCCCGAGATGACGCGGCGGCTGATGCACCACACCCTCGACAACTACGGCAAGGACCCGCGGATCACCAAGCTGGTGGACTCCACGGAGCTGTGGTTCCTGCTCTCCGCCAACCCGGACGGCTACGACTACACCTTCGCTCCCGACGGCCAGCGGCTGTGGCGCAAGAACCTGCGCGACAACAACGCCGACGGCAAGATCACCGCGGGCGACGGCGTCGACCTCAACCGCAACTTCGCCTACAAGTGGGGCTACGACAACGAGGGCTCCTCGCCCAACGAGTCGAGCGAGACCTACCGCGGCGCCAAGGCCTCCTCCGAGCCCGAGACCGTCGCCCTCGACACGTTCCAGAAGCGCATCGGCTTCGACTACGCCATCAACTACCACTCCGCCGCCGAACTGATCCTGTACGGCGTGGGCTGGCAGGTGGCCACTCCCACCCCCGACGACGTCGCCTACAAGGCGCTCGCCGGCACCCCGGCGAACCCCGCCGTCCCCGGCTACTACCCGCAGGTCTCCTCCGAGCTCTACACCACCAACGGCGAAGCGGACAGCCAGGCGGCCAACGCCAACGGCATCATGATGTTCACGCCGGAGATGACCACCTGTCAGACGGCCTCCGCGATCGACCCGGACGACCAGTGGAAGCCCGAGGACTGCGCCTCCGGATTCAACTTCCCGGACGACGAGAAGCTCATCCAGGCCGAGTTCGCCAAGAACATCCCCTTCGCGCTCTCGGTGGCCGAGAGCGCCGAGCGTCCGGACCAGCCGAAGTCCTCGCTGGGCCTGACCGCCGCGGACTTCACCCTCGACCCCTTCACCACCTCCTACGCGGCCCGCGGCGAGGACCAGAAGGTCGCCGTCACGGCCCGCAAGGCGCTGAAGGACAAGGAGCTCAACTACCGGATCAACGGGGGCCGCACCCACGACGAGGACCTCGAGGCCTGGAAGGGCGGCGAGGTCTACGGCGGCGAGGACAACAACTGGTTCGACGAGTACCGCGCCGAGGTCGACGGCACCAAGCCCGGTGACAAGGTCGAGGTCTGGTTCACCGGCCGCGACCGCGGCAAGCAGGTCTCCAGCGAACACTTCACGTACACGGTGGCCGAGCGGCCCCGCGCCGACGTGCTGGTGATCGCCGAGGAGGGCGCCCCGGCACAGCACGCGCAGGCCTACGTCGACGCCCTGCGCGCCAACGGCAAGAGCGCGGCGGTCTGGGACGTGGCCGTCCAGGGCGCCCCGCACCACCTCGGAGCCCTCTCCCACTTCCGTACGGCCGTCCACTACACCGGGGCCAAGTCTCCCGGCGGCGACACCCAGCTGGCGGTACGCGACTACCTCAACGAGGGCGGCAAGCTGATCGAGGCCGGCGAGCTGGCGGGCGGCAACGCCCAGGTCGGCCGCGCCGTGACCAACGACTTCAGCCAGTACTTCCTCGGCGCCTACGGCCGCGCGGGGGTCACCGGCCCCACCGGCTTCACCGGCGCTGGCCCCCTGACCGGCGCCAAGGGCGCCCTCGGTGACGCCGCGGGCAACCCGCTCGACCGCCCGGGCTCCTACACGGTCACCTCCGACACCCTGCCCGCGGCGCAGTTCCCGCAGTTCAAGAGCGCGCAGGCGGGCCAGTACGCCGGAGTCGTGAACCCGTACGCCCCGTACGCCGGCGCGTCGATGGCCTCGGCCACCCACGCGGACGACGACTGGAAGCGCCTCACCCGCACCATCGACCTCACCGGGGTCACCGCGGCCGACCAGCCGAAGCTCAAGATGGCGCTGAACTGGAACACCGAGGAGGGCTACGACCACGCGGTCCTGGAGTCCCGTACCGCGGGCGGCGACGACTGGACCACGCTGCCCGAGGCGAGCGGCCTGACCACCACCACCGTTCCGGAGGAGTGCGGGGCCGGGTTCTTCATCAACGGCCACCCGTTCCTGCGCCGCTACCTCACCCTCGACGCCGGCGGCTGCACCCCGCAGGGCACCACCGGCACCTGGAACTCCTTCACCGCCTCCTCCGGCGGCTGGAAGCAGGTCTCCTTCGACCTGAGCGCGTACGCGGGCAAGACCGTCGAGGTCTCCCTCGCCTACATCACCGACCCGGGCTCGGGCGGGCGCGGAGTCTTCGCGGACGAGGCGCGCGTATCGATCGGCGGCACCGACCAGGCGGCCGAGGGCTTCGAGTCCTCGTTCGGTGTCTGGACCGCGCAGGGCGCACCTGCCGGAAGCCCCGATGTTCCGGGCGATTGGTCCCGGTCGGGCGAACTGTTCAAGTCCTACGCCGCCGTCACTACGCGTGACACGGTGCTCCTCGGCTTCGGTCTGGAACACGTTCCGGCCGCGGCCGATCGCGCCGTACTCGTCGGTAAGGCGCTCCGCTCGCTGAAGCACTGATCAGAGGCCCCCACCGCCCTCACCGTGAGTGACCGGGCACAAGGTCCCCGAGGTCCCGTACTCGTCTTGGAGTGCGGGGCTTCGGGGCGTGTCCGCGGATGGTCGATGTCACTCCGAAGCTCACGGAGAGGTAGTGTCGTAAGCGGTCGGGGACATCCCATACAGCTCGCTGGCGGACAGGCCGGCGCACCAACGAGGAGATCGGTTCGTGACGATCCGCGTAGGCATCAATGGTTTTGGCCGAATTGGCCGCAACTACTTCCGGGCGCTCCTGGAGCAGGGAGCGGACATCGAGATCGTCGGTGTCAACGACCTGACTGACAACGCGACCCTGGTTCACCTCCTCAAGTACGACACGATCCTGGGCCGCCTCAAGGCCGAGGTCAGCCACACCGACGACACCATCACCGTCGGTGGCAACACCTTCAAGACCTTCGCCGAGCGCGACCCCGCGAACCTCCCCTGGGGCGAGCTGGGCGCCGACATCGTCATCGAGTCGACCGGCATCTTCACGAAGAAGGCCGACGCCGCCAAGCACATCGCGGCCGGCGCGAAGAAGGTCCTCATCTCGGCTCCGGCCAAGGACGAGGACATCACGATCGTGATGGGCGTCAACCAGGAGAAGTACGACGCGGCCAACCACCACGTCATCTCCAACGCCTCCTGCACCACCAACTGCGTGGCGCCGATGGCCAAGGTCCTCCTGGAGAACTTCGGCATCGTCAAGGGCATGATGACGACGGTCCACGCGTACACGAACGACCAGCGCATCCTGGACTTCCCGCACTCGGACCTGCGCCGCGCCCGCGCCGCCGCCGAGAACATCATCCCGACCACCACGGGTGCCGCCAAGGCCACCGCGCTGGTCATCCCGGAGCTGGCGGGCAAGCTCGACGGCATCGCGATGCGCGTCCCGGTCCCCACCGGTTCCGTGACCGACCTGGTCATCGAGCTGGAGCGCGAAGTCACCAAGGACGAGGTCAACTCGGCCTTCCAGAAGGCATCTCAGGGTCAGCTCAAGGGCATCCTGGACTACACCGAGGACGCGATCGTCTCTTCCGACATCGTGAACTGGCCGTACTCCTGCACCTTCGACTCCTCCCTGACGATGGTCCAGGGCAAGAGCGTCAAGGTCATCGGCTGGTACGACAACGAGTGGGGCTACTCCAACCGCCTCGTCGACCTGACCGTGTTCGTCGGCGGTCAGCTCTAAGCACCAAGGCAGGCACCACGATGTGAGCACCGGGGCTCGGGCAGCGCGATGAAGCGCTGTACGGGCCCTGTTGCTTGCCTCGTACCCCTCTCGCCCCGCCCGGGTAGAGTCCCGGGCTGGGAAAAGGAGTAGAAAACAGCATGAAGACGATCGACGAACTTCTCACCGAGGGCGTTTCCGGCAAGCGGGTCTTCGTCCGCGCCGACCTGAACGTGCCGCTAGCGAACGGTGAGATCACGGACGACGGCCGCATCCGCGCCGTGCAGCCGACCATCGAAGCGCTCGCCGCAGCCGGCGCCCGCGTGGTAGTGGCCTCGCACCTGGGCCGCCCCAAGGGCGCCCCGGACCCGGCGTTCTCGCTGGCGCCCGCCGCCGCCCGCCTCGGCGAGCTGCTCGGTACGGACGTCGCGTTCGCCACCGACACCGTCGGCGCCTCCGCCAAGGAGACCGTCGCAGCTCTCGCCGACGGCCAGGTCGCCGTCATCGAGAACCTGCGCTTCAACGCCGGTGAGACCGCGAAGGACGACGCCGAGCGCGGCGCCTTCGCGGACCAGCTCGCCGAGCTGGCCGACATCTACGTCGGTGACGGCTTCGGCGCTGTCCACCGCAAGCACGCCTCGGTCTTCGACCTCCCCGCGCGCCTCCCGCACGCGGCCGGCTACCTCATCGCCACCGAGGTCGGCGTCCTGAAGAAGCTGACCGCCGAGGTCAAGCGCCCGTACGTGGTCATCCTCGGCGGCGCCAAGGTCTCCGACAAGCTCGCCGTCATCGACGAGCTGCTCGGCAAGGCCGACCGCCTGCTGATCGGCGGCGGCATGGCGTACACCTTCCTCTACGCCAAGGGCTACGAGGTCGGCATCTCCCTGCTCCAGAAGGACCAGGTGGACATCGTCAAGGAGTACATGGCGCGCGCCGAGAAGAACGGTGTCGAGCTGGTCCTCCCCGTCGACATCCTCGCCTCCAGGGACTTCCCGGACCTGAAGACGAAGGCCCCGGCGGACTTCATCACCGTCGACGCGGACAAGATCCCCGCCGACCAGGAGGGTCTGGACATCGGTCCCAGGACCCGTGAGCTGTACGCCTCGAAGATCGCCGACGCCGAGACCGTCTTCTGGAACGGCCCCGTGGGCGTCTTCGAGCACCCCGACTACGCCGGCGGCACCCGCGCCATCGCGCAGGCCCTCGTCGACAGCAGCGCCTTCACCGTCGTCGGCGGTGGCGACTCGGCCGCCGCCGTGCGCACGCTCGGCTTCGACGAGAACGCTTTCGGCCACATTTCGACCGGTGGTGGCGCCTCCCTCGAGTACCTCGAGGGCAAGACGCTCCCCGGCCTCGCCGCACTGGAGGTCTGAACCCTGATGACTGAGAACACCGCCGGCCGTACCCCGCTGATGGCGGGCAACTGGAAGATGAACCTCAACCACCTCGAGGCCATCGCCCACGTCCAGAAGCTCGCCTTCGCCCTGGCCGACAAGGACTACGACTTCGTCGAGGTCGCGGTCCTGCCGCCCTTCGTCGACCTCCGTTCGGTCCAGACCCTGGTCGACGGCGACAAGCTGAAGATCAAGTACGGTGCCCAGGACATCTCGGCCCACGACTCCGGCGCCTACACCGGCGAGATCTCCGGCCCGATGCTCTCGAAGCTGAAGTGCACGTTCGTGGCCGTCGGCCACAGCGAGCGCCGCCAGTACCACGGCGAGAACGACGAGATCTGCAACGCCAAGGTCAAGGCCGCCTACAAGCACGGGATCACCCCGATCCTGTGCGTCGGCGAGGGCCTGGACGTCCGCAAGGCCGGCCAGCAGGTCCCGTACACGCTGGACCAGCTCGAGGGCGGCCTCAAGGACATCCCGGCCGAGCAGGTCGAGTCCATCGTGATCGCGTACGAGCCCGTCTGGGCGATCGGGACCGGCGAGGTCGCCACCCCCGAGGACGCGCAGGAGGTCTGCGGTGCCATCCGCGGCCGTCTCGCGGAGCTGTACTCGCAGGAGCTGGCCGACAAGGTCCGCATCCAGTACGGCGGCTCGGTCAAGTCCGGCAACATCGCCGCGATCATGGCCCAGCCCGACGTCGACGGCGCCCTGATCGGCGGCGCGGCGCTGGACGCGGACGAGTTCGTGAAGATCGTCCGGTTCCGCGACCAGTGACGCTCATCGTGAGTATGCGGTAGGACGGATCCGTCGTACCCTTGCGGGGGCCAGCAGCCGAACCAGCCGCTGGCCCCCGTGCTCGTAATCGGCAATGCGGGACAGCCGGAAAGCCAGTAAGCCCAGAAAGTAGGAATCAGCCGTGATTTTGGGGTTCGAGATCGCCTTGGTCGTCTTCAGCGCCCTGCTGATGCTGCTCGTGCTGATGCACAAGGGCAAGGGCGGCGGTCTTTCCGACATGTTCGGCGGCGGTATGCAGTCGTCGGTCGGCGGCTCCTCGGTCGCGGAGCGCAACCTCGACCGCATCACCGTGGTGGTCGGTCTGCTCTGGTTCGCGTGCATCGTCGCGCTCGGTCTGCTCGTGAAGACCAGCAGCTGAACCGTTCTGGCCATTCCGGCAGTCCGGTCGGCTCTCCCCGGCCTATCATGAGGTCCGGCGTTCTTGTCTGGAATGGGTAACTCCACTCCTGGACGGGCGTTGGGCCTTACGTAGACTTGGGCGCCCGCGACGGAATCCACTCACGTTTCGCGGCACCATCACGCAGGGAGTTACGACCGTGGCAAGTGGCAACGCGATCCGTGGTAGTCGGGTCGGAGCGGGGCCGATGGGTGAGGCCGAGCGCGGCGAGTCCGCGCCCCGCCTGCGCATCTCCTTCTGGTGCTCGAACGGGCACGAGACGCAGCCGAGCTTCGCCAGCGACGCGCAGGTGCCGGATACCTGGGACTGCCCGCGCTGCGGGTTCCCGGCCGGCCAGGACCGGGACAACCCGCCCGCGCCACCGCGCACCGAGCCGTACAAGACGCACCTGGCGTACGTACGGGAGCGTCGGACGGACGCCGACGGCGAGGCGATCCTGGCGGAGGCGCTCGCCAAACTGCGCGGCGAAATCTGACGCGTGCAGTCAGAACAACTGACGTGACAACCGGCCCGGCCCGCAAGAGACTTCTCTCTTGCGGGCCGGGCTGCTTTGTGTCGGTTGTTCCCCTTCTTATCCCTTAGGTTGGAGAACGGCGGGGCACGACAGGACGGAAGAAGTGGGTTGATGTCCGAGATGAATGCAGACAGCCGTACGAAGCTCAACCGGATGCCGGAATGGCTGGCGCTGGGCAAGCACCGGGACGAGCTGGGGCAGACGCATCTGCGGGAGCTGTTCGAGAAGAATCCGGGCCGGGGCGCCGGCTACACCCTGCGGGTCGGGGACCTGCACATCGACTACTCGAAGCACCTCGTGACCGACGAGACGCTGACACTGCTGCGCGAACTGGCCGCGGCGACCGGGGTGTCCGCCCTGCGCGAGGCCATGTTCCGCGGCGAGAAGATCAACACGACCGAGGACCGGGCGGTCCTGCACACCGCGCTGCGCGCCCCGAGGGACGCGGTCGTCGAGGTGGACGGCGAGAACGTCGTACCCGGCGTCCACGCGGTGCTCGACAAGATGGCGGCCTTCGCCGACCGGATCCGGTCGGGGAAGTGGACCGGCTTCACCGGCGAGCGCATCACGAACATCGTCAACATCGGCATCGGCGGCTCCGACCTCGGTCCGGCGATGGCGTACGAGGCGCTGCGCGCCTTCTCCGACCGGGGCCTGACCCTGCGCTTCGTGTCCAACGTGGACGGCGCCGACCTGCACGAGGCCGTGCGGGACCTGGACCCGGAGCGGACGCTCTTCATCATCGCGTCGAAGACCTTCACGACGATCGAGACCATCACCAACGCCACTTCGGCGCGCGCGTGGCTGCTCGCGGGCGTCGGCGGCGACCAGGCGGCCGTGGCACGGCACTTCGTGGCGCTGTCGACCAACGAGGAGAAGGTCGCCGCCTTCGGCATCGACCCGGCCAACATGTTCGAGTTCTGGGACTGGGTCGGCGGACGCTACTCCTTCGACTCCGCGATCGGCCTCTCGCTGATGGTGGCGATCGGCCCGGACGCCTTCCGGGAGCTGCTCGGCGGATTCCACGCCATGGACGAGCACTTCCGCACGGCGCCCCCCGAGGAGAACGCCCCGCTGCTGCTGGGCCTGCTGGGGATCTGGTACGGGGCGTTCTTCGACGCCCAGTCGCACGCGGTGCTCCCGTACAGCCACTACCTCTCCCGGTTCACCGCGTACCTGCAGCAGTTGGACATGGAGTCCAACGGCAAGTCGGTGGACCGCGACGGCAACCCGGTGGACTGGCAGACCGGGCCGGTGGTGTGGGGCACGCCCGGTACCAACGGCCAGCACGCCTACTACCAGCTGATCCACCAGGGCACCCGGGTGATCCCGGCGGACTTCATCGGCTTCGCGCGCCCGGTGGACGAGCTGTCGCCGGCACTGGCGGCCCAGCACGACCTGCTGATGGCGAACTTCTTCGCGCAGACGCAGGCGCTGGCCTTCGGCAAGACGGCGGACGAGGTCCGGGCGGAGGGCGTCGCCGAACCGCTCGTCCCGCACAAGACCTTCGCGGGCAACCACCCGACGACCACGATCCTGGCGACCGAGCTCACTCCGGCGGTCCTGGGTCAGATGATCGCGCTCTACGAGCACAAGGTGTTCGTGCAGGGCGCGGTGTGGAACATCGACTCCTTCGACCAGTGGGGCGTGGAGCTCGGGAAGGTGCTGGCCAAGCGGGTCGAGCCGGCGCTCGTCGACGGCACGGAGGTCCCGGGCCTGGACGCGTCGACGCGCGCGCTGGTGTCCGCGTACCGCTCGCTGCGGGGCCGCTGACCGAAACGGCGACAGGGCCCGCTCTCCTCCGGGAGGGCGGGCCCTGTCGTGTTCTGCGGGGTCAGGCGGAGGCCGGGGGGTACATGGCCGGCGGGAGCTTCGCGGCCGCCGCGCGATCGAGGAGCCACAGGGTGCGGGAGCGGCCGTACGCGGCGGCCGCCGGAGCCTGGACCTCGCCCGCGCCGCCCAGCGCGATCGCCACCGCTCCGGCCTTGTCCTCGCCGGCGGCCAGGAGCCAGACCTCGCGCGCCGCCCGGATCGCCGGGAGGGTGAGCGAGATCCGGGTCGGCGGCGGCTTGGGCGCGCCGTGGACACCGACCACCGTGCGCTCGCTCTCGCGGGACGCGGGGTGCTCGGGGAACAGCGAGGCCACGTGCGTGTCGGGGCCCACGCCCAGCATCAGGACGTCGAAGCGGGGGACCGGACCGTGGTCCTCGGGGACGGAGGCCTCGAGGAGCTCCGCCGCGTAGGAGGCGGCCGCCGCGTCCACGTCGACCCCGTACGGGCCGTCGGAGGCGGGCATGGCATGGACCCGCGCGGGGTCCACCGGGACGGAGTCCAGCAGGGCCTCACGGGCCTGGACGTGGTTGCGCTCGGGGTCGTCGGCGGGCACGTAGCGCTCGTCGCCCCACCACAGGTCGATCCGGGACCAGTCGATGGCGTCCCGGGCCGGGGCCGCGGCCAGCGCGGCGAGCAGGCCGTTGCCGTTGCGGCCGCCGGTGAGGACCACGGACGCGGTGCCGCGGGCGGCCTGTGCGTCGACGATCTTCGTGATCAGCCGGGCGGCCGCGGCCTGGGCCATCAGCTCCTTGTCCCGGTGGACGACGACCTGGGGAGTCGTCATACCCATGTGCTGCCGCCTTGTCGATAGTTCGGGGGTGCGGTCCGGATGCCGCTGCGCGGGGCTTCCCCCACCCCGCCCCTTCCCGAAACCGGGGCTTCGCCCCGGACCCTGTACGGGCGCTGCGCGCTCGCGCCCTCAAACGCCGGGGCGGGCTGGAAAATCCAGCCTCTCCGGCGTTTGAGGAGCGGGGTCCGGGGCGGAGCCCCGGGGAACGGTGGAAGGGCGGGTGGGGACGGCCCCGCGCAGCGGCCCGTGCGTGCTACTTGGCCGTGGCCTTCTTCGCCGTGGGCTTGGCCGGAGCCGGCTTCGAGGCCGGAGCCTCAGCCTTGGCCGGAGCCCCAGCCTCGGCCGGGGCCTCCGCCTTGGCGGGAGCCGGCTTCGCCGACGCCGGCGCGGCCGTGGGGGCCAGGCGGGCCACGCCGAACTTCAGCGAGGCCTCGTAGGTGTTGTCCGGGTCCAGGCGGCGGAGTTCCTCCGCCAGGAGCTCGGACGTGTCGCGGCGCTTCAGCGCCACCGCACGGTCGGGCTGCCCCGGCATGCACAGGGTGGCCAGGGCCCCGTCCGCCCGGTCCAGGACGATCTCGCCGTCCTTGGTCTCCAGGCGCACCGCGGTGAGCCCGGGGCCCGCCGAGGAGGTGCGCTTGACGGGGACCCCCAGCCGGTCCGCGAGCCACATCGCCAGCAGCTCGCAGCTCGGATTGTCGTCCTCGCCCTCGACCGTCGCCGAGGACACCGAGTGGGTCTGCTGGTCGAGCGCGGCCGCCAGCATGGAACGCCACGGGGTGATCCGGGTCCAGGACAGGTCCGTGTCCCCGGGCGCGTAGGCCGCCGCCCGGCTGCCGAGGGCCTCGATCGGGTCCTCGGCGGAGTAGGTGTCCGTGATCCGGCGCTGGCCGAGCGCCCCGAGGGGGTCGCCGGCCAGGTCCTGCGGAGCGCCTTGAGGCCACCAGACGACGACGGGCGCGTCCGGGAGGAGCAGCGGGAGAACCACCGACTGGGCGTGGTCGACCAGTTCGCCGTGCAGGCGGAGCACGACCGTCTCGCCGGTGCCGGAGTCCGTCCCCACGCGGACTTCCGCGTCGAGACGGGCATCGCGGCGGCTGCGCGGCGAGCGGCTGACCCGCTTGATGACGACGACGATCCGCGAGGGGTGTTCGCGGGACGCGTCGTTCGCCGACTTGAGCGCGTCGTACGCGTTCTCCTCGTCGGTCACGATCACCAGCGTGAGCACCATCCCGATGGCAGGCGTGCCGATGTCCCGGCGCGCCTGCACCAACGAGGCGTTGATCTTGCTGGAGTTGGTCTCCGTGAGATCGATCTTCATGGCCGGCGCCAGCTCCGTCCGTCTCGTGCGAGCATCTCGTCCGCCTCGACCGGTCCCCAGGTGCCCGACGGGTACTGCGCGGGCTTGCCGTGCGTGTCCCAGTACTTCTCGATCGGGTCGAGGATGTTCCAGGACAGCTCGACCTCCTGGTGGCGCGGGAACAGGTTCGCGTCACCCAGCAGCACGTCGAGGATCAGCCGCTCGTAGGCCTCGGGGCTCGACTCCGTGAAGGACTCGCCGTAGGCGAAGTCCATCGTCACGTCCCGGACCTCCATGGAGGTGCCCGGAACCTTGGAACCGAAGCGCACCGTCACGCCCTCGTCCGGCTGGACCCGGATGACCAGGGCGTTCTGCCCCAGCTCCTCGGTCGCGCCCGATTCGAACGGCAGGTACGGGGCCCGCTTGAAGACGACCGCGATCTCGGTCACCCGGCGGCCCAGGCGCTTGCCCGTCCGCAGGTAGAACGGGACGCCCGCCCAGCGGCGGTTGTTGATCTCCAGGCGGATGGCCGCGTAGGTGTCGGTCTTCGACTTGGGGTCGATGCCGTCCTCTTCGAGGTACCCGACGACCTTCTCGCCGCCCTGCCACGCAGCCGAGTACTGGCCGCGCACGGTGTGCTTGCCCAGGTCCTCGGGCAGCTCCACGGCGGTCAGCACCTTGAGCTTCTCGGCCACCAGCGCCTTGGGGTGGAAGGAGCCGGGCTCCTCCATCGCGGTCAGCGCCAGCAGCTGGAGCAGGTGGTTCTGGATGACGTCGCGGGCCGCGCCGATGCCGTCGTAGTAGCCGGCCCGGCCGCCGATCCCGATGTCCTCGGCCATGGTGATCTGCACGTGGTCCACGTACGACCGGTTCCAGATCGGCTCGAACATCGTGTTGGCGAAGCGGAGCGCCAGGATGTTCTGGACGGTCTCCTTGCCCAGGTAGTGGTCGATCCTGAAGACCTCGTTGGGCGGGAAGACGTCGTGCACGAGCTGGTTGAGCTCCTGCGCACTGGTCAGGTCGTGCCCGAACGGCTTCTCGATGACCGCGCGCCGCCAGGAGCCTTCCTTCTGCGCCAACCCGTGCTTCTTGAGCTGGGCGACGACCTTGGGGAAGAACTTCGGCGGGACGGACAGGTAGAAGGCGAAGTTGCCGCCGGTGCCCTGCGCCTTGTCCAGCTCCTCGATCGTCGACTTCAGCGTCTCGAACGCCTGGTCGTCGTCGAAGTCGCCCTGGACGAAGCGGCAGCCCTGGACGAGCTGCTGCCAGACCTCTTCACGGAAGGGGGTGCGCGCGTGCTGCTTGACCGCGTCGTGGACCTCCTGCGCGAAGTCCTCGTCCTGCCACTCCCGTCGGGCGAAGCCGATCAGGGAGAAGCCCGGCGGAAGCAGGCCGCGGTTGGCGAGGTCGTAGACGGCAGGCATCAGCTTCTTGCGCGACAGGTCACCCGTAACGCCGAAAATGACCAGGCCGGACGGCCCCGCGATGCGCGGGAGCCGCCGGTCCTGTGCGTCACGAAGCGGGTTCGCTCCGTTTACAGACAAAGTGTTCAGGCCTCCGTGGGGGCGAGGCGCTCAAGCTCCGCCTCGGTCGACTTCAGCAGATCGTTCCAGGACACCGCGAACTTCTCGACGCCCTCTTCTTCGAGCAGCTGCACCACATCGTCGTACGAAATGCCCAGCTTCGCGACCGCGGCGAGCTCGGTGCGCGACTGCTCGTACGTGCCGCGGATGGTGTCGCCCTCGACCACGCCGTGGTCGGCGGTGGCCTCCAGGGTGCCCTCGGGCATGGTGTTCACGGTGCCGGGGGCGACCAGGTCCACCACGTACAGGGTGTCCTTGTAGGCCGGGTCCTTGACGCCGGTCGAGGCCCAGAGCGGACGCTGCTTGTTGGCGTGCGCCTTGTCCAGGGCGGCCCAGCGCTCGGTCGAGAAGACCTCTTCGTAGGCCTCGTAGGCCAGACGGGCGTTCGCGAGCGCCGCCTTGCCCTTGAGGGCCTTGGCCTCGTCGGTGCCGACGGCGTCCAGGCGCTTGTCGATCTCGGAGTCCACGCGGGACACGAAGAAGGAGGCGACCGAGTGGATCTTGGAGAGGTCCAGGCCCGCGGCCTTCGCCTTCTCCAGGCCCGCCAGGTACGCGTCCATGACCTCGCGGTAGCGCTCCAGCGAGAAGATCAGCGTGACGTTGACGCTGATGCCCTTGCCGATGACCTCGGTGATCGCCGGCAGACCGGCCTTGGTCGCCGGGATCTTGATGAGCGTGTTCGGACGGTCCACCAGCCACGCGAGCTGCTTGGCCTCGGCGATGGTCGCCGCGGTGTTGTGGGCCAGACGCGGGTCGACCTCGATGGAGACGCGGCCGTCCTGGCCCTCCGTCGAGTCGTAGACCGGGCGCAGGATGTCGGCGGCGTCGCGGACGTCCGCCGTGGTGATCATGCGGATCGCCTCTTCGACGGTGACCTTGCGGGCGGCCAGGTCGGCGAGCTGCTGCCCGTACCCCTCGCCGCCGCTGATCGCCTTCTGGAAGATCGCCGGGTTGGTGGTGACACCGACCACGTGCTGCTGGTCGATGAGCTCGGCCAGGTTGCCGGACGTGATCCGCTTGCGGGACAGGTCGTCCAGCCAGATCGCCACGCCCTCGTCGGAAAGGCGCTTCAGTGCGTCTGTCATGGGAATTGCATCTCCTACTGGTGGGTGCGGGAGTCAGCGCGCGGCGGCGGCGAGCGACTCGCGTGCGGCGGCGGTCACGGCTTCGGCGGTCAGGCCGAACTCGCGGTACAGCACGGCGCCGTCGGCCGAGGCACCGAAGTGCTCCAGCGAGACGATCCGGCCCGCGTCGCCGACGTAGCGGTGCCAGGTCAGGCCGATGCCGGCCTCGACGGCGACACGCGCCTTGACCGAAGGCGGCAGGACGCCGTCCTTGTACTCCTGGGACTGCTCCTCGAACCACTCGACGGACGGCATCGAGACGACCCGGGCCGGGACGCCCTCGGCCTGCAGCGACTCGCGCGCGGCGACGGCGAGCTGGACCTCGGAGCCGGTGCCGATGAGGACGACCTGCGCGGGGCCGCCTTCGGCCTCGAAGAGCACGTACCCGCCCTTGGCGGCGTCCTCGTTGCGCTCGTAGGTCGGCACGCCCTGACGGGTCAGCGCCAGACCGTGCGGAGCGCCCTTGCCGAACACCTTGGTGTGGCGCTTGAGGATCTCGCGCCAGGCGACGGCGGTCTCGTTCGCGTCGGCCGGACGGACCACGTTCAGGCCCGGGATGGCGCGCAGCGAGGCGACGTGCTCGACCGGCTGGTGGGTCGGGCCGTCCTCGCCGAGGCCGATGGAGTCGTGCGTCCACACGTAGGTGACGGGCACGTGCATCAGCGCGGAGAGGCGCACGGCGTTGCGCATGTAGTCGGAGAACACCAGGAAGGTGCCGCCGTAGACGCGGGTGTGGCCGTGCAGGGCGATGCCGTTCATGGCCGCGGCCATGGCGTGCTCGCGGATGCCGAAGTGGATGGTGCGGCCGTACGGGTCGGCCTCCGGCAGCGGGTTGCCCACCGGCAGGAACGAGGAGTTCTTGTCGATGGTGGTGTTGTTGGAGCCGGCGAGGTCGGCCGAGCCGCCCCACAGCTCCGGGATGACCGCGCCGAGCGCTTCGAGGACCTTGCCCGAGGCGGCGCGGGTGGCGACGCCCTTGCCGGCCTCGAAGAGGGGGAGCTTGTCCTCCCAGCCCGCGGGCAGCTCATTGGCGTTGATGCGGTCGAACTCGGCGGCGCGCTGCGGGTTGGCGGTGCGCCAGGCGGAGAACTCCTTCTCCCAGGCGGCGCGGGCCTCGCGGCCGCGGTCGCCGAGGGAGCGGGTGTGCGCGATGACCTCGTCGGAGACCTCGAAGGTCTTCTCCGGGTCGAAGCCGAGCACGCGCTTGGTGGCGGCGACCTCGTCGTTGCCGAGCGCCGAGCCGTGCGAGGCCTCGGTGCCCTGGGCGTGCGGGGCCGGCCAGGCGATGATCGAGCGGGCCGCGATGAAGGAGGGGCGCCCCGTCTCGGCCTTGGCGGCCTGCAGCGCGGCGAACAGCGCCTTCGGGTCGAGGTCGCCGTTCTCCTGCTGCGCGACGCGCTGGACGTGCCAGCCGTACGCCTCGTAACGCTTCAGGGTGTCCTCGGAGACGGCCGTCTCCGTGTCGCCCTCGATGGAGATGTGGTTGTCGTCCCACAGCAGCACCAGGTTGCCGAGCTTCTGGTGGCCGGCCAGTGCGGACGCCTCGTGGGAGATGCCCTCCTGGAGGCAGCCGTCGCCCGCGATCGCGTAGACCATGTGGTCGAACGGGGAGCTGCCCGTGGGAGCCTCGGGGTCGAACAGGCCGCGCTCGTAGCGGGCGGCCATGGCCATGCCCACCGCGTTGGCGATGCCCTGGCCCAGCGGGCCGGTGGTGGTCTCGACGCCCGCGGTGTGGCCGTACTCCGGGTGGCCCGGGGTCTTCGAACCCCAGGTGCGGAAGGCCTTCAGGTCGTCCAGCTCGAGCCCGAACCCGCCGAGGTACAGCTGGGTGTAGAGGGTCAGCGAGGAGTGTCCCGCGGAGAGCACGAAACGGTCGCGGCCGACCCACTCCGGGTCCGCCGGGTCGTGCCGCATCACCTTCTGGAAGAGGGTGTAGGCGGCGGGGGCCAGGCTCATCGCCGTACCGGGGTGGCCGTTACCGACCTTCTGGACCGCATCGGCGGCCAGGATCCGGGCGGTGTCGACAGCACGCTGGTCCAGTTCGGTCCAGTCGAGCTCTGTGGTCGTCGGCTTGGTGCTCACCGTGGGTCAGGGCTCCTCTCCACATGTCTCATCCCGGTGACGAACGGTGCACCGGCGCGATTCCGAGCCTACCCCCGCCACAGCGTGCAGCTATTCGAGTACCCGCGGTCCACGCGTGACGTCTCGGCGCCGATCGGACCAACACGGGGCGACCCCCGCGCAGGACGAGCCAATGGCTACGTCTAGAGTGGCGTGGTACGCGCAAGCCTTTACGGGACCTTCATGTTTAAAAGGTTCACGTCGGAGCTTGCTGGATTCTCTGTCAGGGGTGTGCGTGACGGCCGTCGAATCCCGTCCAGCGGGGGTGCTCGGGACGAGCCCCAACCACCGGCCGTTCGGGGCCCGGGCCATGGCTTTCGTGGCACTGACCAAGCCACGGATCATCGAGCTTCTGCTCATCACGACCGTGCCGGTGATGTTCCTCGCCGAGCAGGGCGTGCCCTCGCTGTGGCTGGTCCTCGCCACCTGCTTCGGCGGCTACCTGTCCGCGGGTGGCGCCAACGCGCTGAACATGTACATCGACCGCGACATCGACGCGTTGATGGACCGGACCTCAGGACGCCCGCTGGTGACCGGCATGGTCACCCCGCGCGAATGCCTGGTCTTCGGCATCACCCTCGGGATCGGGTCCACCCTGTTCTTCGGGCTGCTGATCAACTGGCTCTCGGCCGCGCTCGCGCTCGGCGCGCTCCTCTTCTATGTCGTCGTCTACACGATGCTGTTGAAGCGGCGCACCTCGCAGAACATCGTCTGGGGCGGCATCGCGGGCTGCATGCCGGTGCTCATCGGCTGGTCGGCCGTGAAGAACGAGGTCTCCTGGGCCGCCGTCATCCTCTTCCTCGTCATCTTCTTCTGGACACCGCCGCACTACTGGCCGCTGTCGATGAAGGTGAAGGACGACTACGCGCGGGTCGGCGTGCCGATGCTGCCGGTCGTGGCGGGCAACAAGGCCGTGGCCAAGCAGATCGTCCTCTACAGCTGGGTGATGGTGGCGGTCTCGCTGCTGCTGACCCCGCTGGGGTACACCGGCTGGTTCTACACCTCGGTCGCCCTGGTGGCCGGCGGCTGGTGGCTGTGGGAGGCGCACGGGCTGAACGCGCGCGCCAAGTCGGGCGTGACGGGCGCGAAGCTCAAGGAGATGCGGCTGTTCCACTGGTCGATCACCTACGTGTCCCTCCTGTTCGTCGCCGTCGCCGTGGATCCCTTCCTCCGCTGACGCCTCCTCGTCGAAGCGTCCCCGGTTCGTGCTTCCTCCCTTCACTACTCGCCGGTAGCATGCTGCCCATGGCAGACACCGAGGAGACCGCCGCCACGGCGGACAAGAAGCAGGACCGTACGGTCGCGAAGCTGGCCAAGCAGATCGGCGCGTTCGCCAAGCAGCACGGCGGCGCCGAGGGCCACCTCGCGTACATCGGCCAGGCGGGCACCCGGATCGTCCTCGTCGGCACCGACGGAGGATGGGGCGACCTGGTGGCCCCGGCGCACGACACCGCGCGGCTCGCGGCCGAGAAGGCCGGGCTGACCCTCCACGAGGAGTTCGACGGCGAGTTCGCCGCGCGGGTGCGGACGGGGCCGTACGAGTGGTCCCGGATGGCCGGCATGCAGCTCGGCGGAACCGCGAACCCGGCCGCCTGACCCGGCCGCCCGACCCGGTCGATCTTGGCTCGAACATTGGCTTGATCATTTCCGCGTCGCCCGCTCGGTCAACAGCACGAGCAACACCTCACACCCCGCTCACCCGTTAGGACGTGTGGAAGCCCCTTCCTCACGTCCGCAACGGGATGCCCGGATGATCGAAACGCCGCCCCTGGTGGACCAGTACTGCCAGGGAGTGCTCCGCACGGAGCTCGGCCTCGCCACCTTCGAGGCCCAGCTCGTCCCCTCGGCAGGCCCACCCGCCGCCGGCACCACCTTCTTCGACACCCAGACCGGCTTCGCGGTGCGCCGCTGGTGCCCGCCGCTGCTCGGGCTCGAACCGCACTGCGCCCCCGTCCGCTACCTCGCCCGGCGGCGCGAGCTGGGCGCCGCCGAGTCGGCCCGCCGACTGCTGCGCGGCTGCGGGGTCGGAGCCCGGCTCGTCGACACCGGGATGCCCGGGGACCTCACCGGGCCCAAGGAACTGGCCCTGGCCGGCGAGGCGGAGGCCTTCGAGCTGGTGCGGCCGGAGCTGCTGGCCGAGCAGGCGGCAGACACCTCCGGGACCGTGGCCGCCTTCCTGGCCAACCTCGCGGGGGCGGTCCACCACGCCGCCGCCGGGGCCGTGGCCTTCACCTGCGGCGCCGGGACCGGAGCCGGGGCGGGGGAGATGACAGCGGCCCGGGCCTGGGGAGCGGCCCTCGAAGCCGCGCCCGAGCCGCCCGGTCCGGGCGAGGTGCGGGGCGCGGCCGGGCGCTGGCTGGCCGCGCGGGCCAAGGGCGGGGCCGTACGGGACCCCGTACTCCTGCGGCACCTGGCGTGGAGCGCGGTGTCCGCCGGGCTGCCGCTCCAACTGCACACGGGCGGCGAGTGGGGGGAGCCGGAGCGGCTGACCGGGTTCCTGAGGGCGACCGGGGGCCCGGGGGCGCGGCTGGTCCTGCTCGGCGGGTACCCCCACCACCGGCAGGCCGCGCGGCTGGCCGCGGCCTTCCCGCACGTCCACGCCGACCTCGGCGCGGCGCTGGGGAGCACGGGGGCGCGGGCGGCCGCCGTGCTGGCGGAGTGCCTGGAGACCGCGCCCTTCGGGAAGCTGATGTTCTCCGGCGGCGGACGGCAACTGCCCGAACTGCACGCGGTGGGCGCGCTGGTCTTCCGGGAGGCGCTCGGCCGGGTGCTCGGCGGCTGGGTCGCCGACGGCTCCTGGTCCTGGCGGGACGCGGAGCGGGTGGCGGCGATGGTCGCGGCGGGCAATGCCCGCCGCGTCTACCGACTGGACGAACGGGGCTGACGGACGGGCCTGCCGGGTGGAGTTGCCGGGCGGAGCCGACGGGCGGGTCCGGCGAGCGGGCCCGCCCCCCGCAGGTCAGACCGCTGCGAGCCGGGCGTCGTCCTGGGACGGGAGCCCGGCCTCCTCGGACGGGCGCTCGCGCAGGCTCAGCACCACCCGGAGCACCGAGATCCACACCAGGCAGGAGCCGAACATGTGGGCCGCCACGAGGGCCTCGGGCACCTCGGTGAAGTACTGGACGTAGCCGATGCCGCCCTGGGCGAGCAGCACGATCAGCAGGTCGCGGGCGCGCGCCCGGGTGTCCACGGGGGCGTCGACCACGCGCAGCACCAGCCACATCGCGACGGCGAGCGCGCACACCACCCACGCGGAGACCGCGTGGACGTGGGCGGTGGCCGACCAGTCGAACGGCATCCGCTTGATCTCGCTGCTGTCCCCGGCGTGCGGGCCGGAACCGGTGACCACCGTGCCCGCCGCGATCAGCACGACGGTGGCCGCGAGCAGCGCCCACGAGAGTTTGCGTACGGGAGCGGGCACGCGCGGCCGGGCCGGGCCGTCACCCTCGCGGGTGCGCTGCCAGGTGATCGTCGTCACGGTGATCAGCGAGGTGGCGAGCATGAAGTGCCCGGCCACGCTGTAGGGGTTGAGGCCGGTCAGGACGGTGATGCCGCCGAGGACCGCGTTGCCCATCACGATGGCGAACTGGAGCCAGCCGAGCCGGGTCAGCGAGCGGCGCCACGGCTTGGCGCAGCGGGCGGCGGTGATCGCCCAGCCGACGGCCGCGCAGAGCACGTACGTCAGCATGCGGTTGCCGAACTCGATGGCGCCGTGGAAGCCCTGCTCCTGGGTCACGATCAGGCTGTCGTCCGTGCACTTGGGCCAGGTGTCGCAGCCGAGACCGGATCCGGTCAGCCGCACCGCGCCGCCGGTGACGACGATGACGACACTCATGAGCACCGCTGCGAACGCGGCCCGCTGGACGGTCCGGGGTGACGGCGTCCAGCGGCGGGCGAGATATGCGAGGGGGGTCAACACGGCGCTTATCGTACGCGGACACTTGTGCAAAGTTTCACGAGGGGGTGCCGGTCGCACCGTCGGGGCCGATGGCCAGCCGGAACCGGGCCCCGGCGGGGTCGCCCTCCTCATGCCACCACACGCGGATCCGCCAATGAGCGGCCTCGCCCGGGTAGTCGGCCGAGGTCATGAAGCCGCGCACTAATTCGGCGCCTACGTCCTCGGCCGTCCTGTTTCTCACTTCCGCCCCGCTGTGCCAGGGATGTGGCTGTACGTTCCACAGCCCGTCGGGGCCGCGGACCTCGACGCGCCACACCGCGACCCAGGGGGTGACCTCCAGCATCGTGTGGACCTGGTCGGGGTCCAGGCCCAGCCGTACGGCGATCTCCGCCCCGGGGGCGCCCTGGATCCGGGCGGCCACCACGGCCTGGGGCAGCAGCCGTTCGGGCAGCAGCCCGCGGGTGCGCAGGCCGGCCAGGGAGGCGAAGGACAGGAAGCGCAGCCGCAGTTCGAGCTGGCGGCCGATGTGGTCCAGGGCCTCCTCGGCCTCCTGGGACTCCGCGGAGCCGGGATCGGCGAGCAGCAGCCGCCGGAAGGAGCCCTCCGCGTCGACCGCCCAGGCCACGGACTCCTCGGCGAGGCCCAGCTCCGCGAGCCGGTCGCCGAGGAACACCTTCGCCTGCGCGAGGCCCCGCTGATTGACCGGATCCTCCTGGTCCAGGGCCGCCCAGACCTCCACCGCGCCGTGCGTCAGGTCCCGGGCCCGCTCACCGGCGGCCCGCTCCATGACGCTCGGGCCGCTCTCGGAGGCGGGGCCCAGGGGGTGCTTCGGGAGCCGCTCCCCGTCGCTGAGGGGCCAGGACAGCCAGACCCCCTGGTTGATCAGACCCCGGGCGTACCAGCGGGCGTACTCGGCTGCGTGTCCGGCCGCCTGCTGCGAGAACCGCAGCCCCTCCTCGATGGCGGCCAGGGCGCCCGCCCGGTCCCCGCCGGCGAACCGGCGGGCCGCCAGGTCGCCGAGGCGCAGCCCCAGCCGTGCCGCGCACTCGGCGTCGGCGCGGGCCGGCTCGCGCAGGGCTCCGATCAGCTCGGCCAGCAGGGCGTCGGCCTCCGCGGGTTCCGCGTGCGCCGCGCCCGACCGGATCCGTGCCCACTGTTCGTCCAGCCGCAGAACGGCCTCCCGCTGCGCCATGCCGCCCCCCGGCGTCTGTGGTGCGCTCCCCTGTGGAGGCGCCCATCCTCCTGCCAGGGCAACGTTCGGGGGAGGAGATTCACTCCCAGCGGAACAGGCGCGCCGCGGCACCCAGGCCGAGTACCGCCCAGCCCGCCAGGATCGCCGCGTCGCCCCAGGGCAGCGCGGCCCCGTGCTGGAGCACCTCGCGCAGCCCGTCGGAGAGCGCGGAGATCGGGAGCAGGCCGAGGACGGACTGGACCGCGCCGGGGAACTTGTCCAGCGGCACGATCACCCCGCCGCCGACCAGGAGCAGCAGGAAGACCAGGTTGGCGGCGGCCAGCGTGGCCTCCGCCCGCAGGGTGCCGGCCATCAGCAGGCCGAGCCCGGAGAAGGCGGCGGTGCCGAGCAGGATCAGCAGGGCCACGGACAGCGGGTTCCCGTGCGGGGACCAGCCCAGGGCGAAGGCGATCACCGTCAGCAGCGCGATCTGCAGCACCTCGGTGACCAGCACGGACAGCGTCTTTGCGGCCATCAGCGCCCAGCGCGGCAGCGGGGAGGCCCCGAGCCGCTTGAGGACCCCGTAGCGCCGGTCGAAGCCGGTGGCGATGGCCTGGCCGGTGAAGGCGGTGGACATCACGGCCAGCGCCAGGATCCCGGGGGCGAGGAAGTCGACGGACCTGCCCGTGCCCACGTCGATGATGTCGACCGCCGAGAACAGCACCAGCAGCAGCGCCGGAATGATCACGGTCAGCAGGAGCTGCTCCCCGTTGCGCAGCAGCATCCGGGTCTCCAGCGCGGTCTGCGCCAGGATCATGCGGGACACGGGCGCGGCCCCCGGGTGGGGGGTGAACGTACCGGCGCTCATGCGCGCAGCTCCTTACCGGTGAGCTCCAGGAAGACGTCTTCGAGGGTGTGCCGCTCCACCGAGAGGCTGTCGGGCATCACCCCGTGCTGCGCGCACCAGGAGGCGACGGTGGCCAGCAGCTGGGGATCGACGTCGCCGGTGACCCGGTAGACGCCGGGGAGGAGCTCGGCGGCCTGGGTGCCGTCGGGCAGGGCCTTCAGCAGGGAGCCGACGTCGAGCGCGGGGCGGCCGGTGAAGCGCAGCGTGTTCTCGGCGCCGCCGCGGCACAGCGCCTCGGGGGTGCCGTGGGTGATGACCTTGCCGGCGTCGACGATGGCGACCTCGTCCGCGAGCTGCTCGGCCTCGTCCATGTGGTGCGTGGTGAGGACGATCGAGACCCCGTCGGCGCGCAGTTCCCGTACGAGTTCCCAGGTGGCGCGGCGGGCCTGCGGGTCGAGCCCCGCGGTCGGCTCGTCCAGGAAGACCAGCTCGGGGCGGCCGACGACGGCCATGGCGAGGGCCAGGCGCTGCTGCTGGCCGCCGGAGAGCCGGCGGTAGGGGGTGCGGCCGCAGCCGCCGAGGCCGAGGCGTTCCACCAGGGTGGGGACGTCCAGGGGGTCGGCGTAGAGCTTGGCCATGTGGCGCAGCATCTCGACGGCCCGGGCGCCGGAGTAGACGCCGCCGGACTGGAGCATGACGCCGATGCGCGGGCGCAGGGCCTCGGCCTGGGTGAAGGGGTCGAGGCCGAGGACGCGGACGGATCCGGCGTCGGGGCGGCGGTAGCCCTCGCAGGTTTCCACGGTGGTCGTCTTGCCCGCGCCGTTGGGACCGAGGACTGCGGTGACCGAGGCCCTCCGGACGGTGAGGTCCAGGCCGTCCACCGCTGTTTTGGGGCCGTACCGCTTCACCAGTCCGCGGATTTCCACGGCGGGGTCGTTGCTCATGGGGAGTGAGTCTACGGAGCCGCGCGAGGTGACCGGGGTGGGGCCGTAGGTCCCGCCTCCCCAGGGTCACGGACCTGCGCATTCGTGACTTTATCGTCCGCCTCGGGACGCGGCCGGACCCTAGCGTCGAAGGGTGAACAGCATCGCTCAGAACCTCGAAGCCACCTCGGGCCAGGCCGAGCACAAGGCCCATGACCTCGGGCATCCCCCGCGCTACTTCGTGTCGGCGATGCTCGCGGGCGCCTACATCGCCGTCGGCGAGGTGCTGCTCCTGGTCGCGATCTCGCCGTTCGTCGCCAAGGGCTCGCCGGCCGTGAAGCTGCTGGAGGGCGCGGTCTTCCCGATCGCCCTGACCATCGTGATGTTCGCCGGCGCCCAGCTCTTCACCAGCAATGTGATGGTCATGCTGGTCGGCGCCCTGTCCGGGCGGACCGGCCCCAGGGACCTGTTCCTGTCCTGGACGCTCTCGCTGGCGGGAAACCTGGTCGGAGCCTTCGCCTTCGGCGCGATGGTGCACGCCTCGGGCGTGGCCTCCTCGCCCTCCGCGCGGTCCATGCTCACCGAGATGGTGCACGGGAAGACGGTGCTGGGCGGCGGGCAGCTGTTCTGGCGCGCGGTCCTCTGCAACATGCTGGTCTGCCTGGCCATCTGGATGTTCACCCGGGCGCGCGGCGATGCCGCCAAGATTTTCGTCCTGTGGCTGCCGGTCGGTGTTTTTGTTGCCGTCGGATTCGAACACTGTGTAGCGAACATGGCTGTTTTCAGCCTCGCGATCCTGGATGGCTCAGCCGGGTTCGGTGATCTTTTCCGAAATCTGATGTTCACCGTGCCGGGGAACGTCGTGGGCGGAGGTGTGCTGGTGGGAGCCGTCTACTGGTTCACCGGCGGGGCCCTGCGCCAGTGAATCCCCGTGCGGAGTGTCGACTTCCACATAACGCTCCGTGGATAAATTAGGTAACCCTTAGTGATGGAGGCCACCAGGGGTGGTCTCCATCACGGCTTGTCGGGGCCCGACTAATTACGCAACAATGGCGTTGTGAAATACGGCGAACGGATGAGCGAGGCCCCCCAGGGCGAACTCGCGACCGGGGAGCGGTCAACCCGCAACCGGGTCGCGCGGTCGATCCTGGACCACGGTCCCTCCACCGTCGCCGACCTCGCCCAGCGCCTCGGCCTCACCCAGGCCGCCGTTCGCCGCCACCTCGACACGCTCGTCACCGACGACGTCGTCGAACCCCGTGAGCAGCGCGTGTACGGTGCGCGGACCCGGGGTCGGCCCGCCAAGGTCTTCGCCCTGACCGACTGCGGTCGGGACGCCTTCGACCAGTCCTACGACTCGCTCGCCGCCGACGCCATGCGCTGGATCGCGCAGGCCGCCGGGGGCGGGGAGCAGGGCGAGGCGGCCGTGGCCGCCTTCGCGAAGGCCAGGCTGACGGCACAGGCGGAGACCTACCGCGAAGCCGTGGAAGCGGCCGACCCGGCGGAGCGCACCGAGGCCCTTGCCAGGGCGTTGACCGGAGACGGGTACGCTGCTACGGCGAAGAGCGCTCCCGGTCCGCACAGCGGTGAACAGCTCTGCCAGCACCACTGCCCGGTCGCGCACGTCGCCGAGCAGTTCCCGCAGCTCTGCGAGGCGGAGACCGAGGTCTTCTCCCGATTGCTCGGGACGCACGTGCAGCGTCTCGCCACGATCGCCCACGGCGACGGGGTGTGCACGACGTTCATTCCGCGCAGCGGAAGCGGCGCCGGTGCCGCAGGCGCCACACAGACCGACATTTCAGTATCTGCAAGTACGGCCGGGAGGAACCCCGCATGACCACGGAGACTGCTCACCCTGAGCTCGATGGCCTGGGCACCTACGAATACGGCTGGGCCGACTCCGACGCGGCCGGTGCGGTCGCCAAGCGGGGTCTGTCCGAGGAGGTCGTCCGCGACATCTCGGCGAAGAAGTCCGAGCCGGAGTGGATGCTGAACCTCCGCCTCAAGGGCCTCAAGCTGTTCGGCAAGAAGCCCATGCCCAACTGGGGTTCCGACCTCTCGGGCATCGACTTCGACAACATCAAGTACTTCGTGCGTTCCACCGAGAAGCAGGCCGCTTCGTGGGAGGAACTGCCGGAGGACATCAAGAACACGTACGACAAGCTCGGCATCCCGGAGGCGGAGAAGCAGCGCCTCGTCGCCGGTGTCGCGGCCCAGTACGAGTCCGAGGTCGTCTACCACCAGATCCGTGAGGACCTGGAGGAGCAGGGCGTCATCTTCCTCGACACGGACACCGCGCTCAAGGAGCACCCGGAGCTCTTCCAGGAGTACTTCGGCACGGTCATCCCGGTCGGCGACAACAAGTTCGCCTCGCTGAACACCGCCGTGTGGTCGGGCGGCTCGTTCATCTACGTCCCCAAGGGCGTCAAGGTCGACATCCCGCTCCAGGCCTACTTCCGCATCAACACGGAGAACATGGGCCAGTTCGAGCGGACGCTGATCATCGTCGACGAGGACGCCTACGTCCACTACGTCGAGGGCTGCACCGCCCCGATCTACTCCTCGGACTCGCTGCACAGCGCCGTGGTCGAGATCATCGTGAAGAAGGGCGGCCGCTGCCGCTACACGACGATCCAGAACTGGTCGAACAACGTCTACAACCTGGTCACCAAGCGCGCCGTGGCGTACGAGGGCGCGACCATGGAGTGGATCGACGGCAACATCGGTTCCAAGGTCACCATGAAGTACCCGGCCGTCTACCTGATGGGCGAGCACGCCAAGGGCGAGACCCTGTCCATCGCCTTCGCGGGCGAGGGCCAGCACCAGGACGCCGGCTCCAAGATGGTCCACATGGCGCCGAACACCTCCTCCAACATCGTCTCGAAGTCGGTGGCCCGAGGCGGCGGCCGCACCTCGTACCGAGGTCTGGTCGAGATCGGCGAAGGGGCCCACGGCTCCAAGTCCAACGTGCTGTGCGACGCGCTCCTGGTCGACACCATCTCCCGCTCGGACACCTACCCCTACGTGGACGTCCGCGAGGACGACGTGTCCATGGGCCACGAGGCGACCGTCTCCAAGGTCTCCGACGACCAGCTCTTCTACCTGATGAGCCGCGGTCTGACGGAGTTCGAGGCCATGGCGATGATCGTGCGCGGCTTCGTCGAGCCGATCGCCCGTGAGCTGCCGATGGAGTACGCGCTGGAGCTGAACCGGCTGATCGAGCTGCAGATGGAGGGCTCGGTCGGTTAGTCCCGGCCCGCCCGACGTCCCGCAGCAGATTCTTTAAGGAAGAGAGCAACACGACAGCCATGGCTGAGGCTCAGAACATTCCGGCGGGCTCGACCACCGCCGGCGCGATCGCGGTGGCCGCCGAGTCCACCGTCGCCACCCGGATGAGTGCCCCCCCGTCCTTCGACGTGGCGGACTTCCCCGTGCCCAACGGCCGCGAGGAGGAGTGGCGCTTCACGCCGCTCGCCCGTCTCAAGGGCCTGCACGACGGCACCGCGGTCGCCAACGGCACCATGAAGGCCCAGATCGACGCGCCCGAGGGTGTCACGATCGAATCCGTCGAGCGCGGCGACGCCCGCGTCGGCAAGGCCGGCACCCCGGTGGACCGGATCGCCGCCCAGGCGTTCTCGTCCTTCGCCAAGGCCACGGTCGTGACCGTGCCCAAGGAAGCGGTGCTCACCGAGCCCGTGCGCGTCTCGCTGCACGGCGAGGGCGGCACCACCTTCGGCCACACCGTCTTCGACGTGCAGGCCTTCGCCGAGGCCGTCGTGGTCATCGACCACACCGGTGACGGCGTGCGCGCCGCCAACGTCGACTTCCTCGTCGGCGACGGCGCCAAGCTCACCGTGGTCTCCGTGCAGGACTGGGACGACACCGCCGTCCACTGCTCCCAGCACAACGCCCTGGTCGGCCGCGACGCGACCTTCAAGTCGATCGTGGTCACCTTCGGCGGAGACCTCGTGCGCCTCCACCCGCGCGTGAACTACGCGGGCCCCGGCGGCGAGGCCGAGCTCTTCGGCCTGTACTTCACGGACGCCGGTCAGCACCAGGAGCACCGCCTCCTCGTCGACCACAAGGCCCCGCACTGCAAGTCGAACGTGGTCTACAAGGGCGCGCTCCAGGGGCAGGACGCCCACGCAGTCTGGATCGGTGACGTGCTCATCGAGAAGACCGCCGAGGGCACCGACACCTACGAGATGAACCGCAACCTCGTCCTCACGGACGGCGCGCGGGTCGACTCGGTGCCGAACCTGGAGATCGAGACCGGCGAGATCGTCGGCGCCGGCCACGCCTCCGCGACCGGCCGCTTCGACGACGAGCAGCTCTTCTACCTCCAGGCTCGCGGCATCCCGGCCGACGAGGCCCGTCGCCTGGTCGTGCGCGGCTTCTTCGGCGAGCTCGTCCAGCAGATCGGTGTCGCCGACATCGAGGAGCGACTGCTCGCGAAGATCGAAACCGAGCTGCAGGCGTCCGTCTGATGACCTACGTCAAGGCCTGTGCGCTGAGCGAGCTGGAGGAGAACGCCCCCAAGAGGGTCGAGCTCGACGGCACGCCGGTGTCCATCATCCGCGCCGAGGGGGAGGTGTTCGCGATCAACGACATCTGCTCGCACGCGAACGTCTCGCTCTCGGAGGGCGAGGTCGAAGACTGCATGATCGAGTGCTGGCTGCACGGATCGTCCTTCGACCTGCGCACCGGCAAGCCGTCCGGTCTGCCCGCGACGCGCCCCGTCCCCGTATACCCCGTAAAGATCGAAGGGGACGACGTGCTCGTCTCCCTCACCCAGGAGTCCTGAGGTATCCATGGCAACGCTTGAAATCCACGACCTGCACGTCTCCGTCGAGGCCGAGCAGGGCGCCCGCGAGATCCTCAAGGGCGTCAACCTCACCATCAAGCAGGGTGAGACGCACGCCATCATGGGTCCGAACGGCTCCGGCAAGTCCACCCTCGCGTACGCGCTCGCCGGTCACCCGAAGTACACCATCACCAGCGGCACCGTGACCCTCGACGGCGAAGACGTCCTGGAGATGTCCGTCGACGAGCGCGCCCGCGCCGGCGTCTTCCTCGCCATGCAGTACCCGGTCGAGATCCCCGGCGTCTCGGTCTCCAACTTCCTGCGCACCTCGGCCACCGCCATCCGCGGCGAGGCGCCGAAGCTGCGTACCTGGGTGAAGGAGGTCAAGTCCGCGATGGAGCAGCTCCAGATGGACCCGGCCTTCGCCGAGCGCAACGTCAACGAGGGCTTCTCCGGCGGCGAGAAGAAGCGCCACGAGATCCTCCAGCTGGAGCTCCTGAAGCCGAAGATCGCGATCCTCGACGAGACCGACTCCGGCCTGGACGTCGACGCCCTGCGCCAGGTCTCCGAGGGCGTCAACCGCGTCCGCGGCACGGGCGAGGTCGGCACCCTGCTGATCACGCACTACACGCGGATCCTCCGCTACATCAAGCCCGACTTCGTCCACGTCTTCTCCGAGGGCCGCATCGTCGAGTCCGGTGGCGCCGAGCTCGCCGACAAGCTGGAGGCCGAAGGCTACGAGTCGTACAGCACGAAGGGTGGCGCGACCGCGTGACACAGCTGCCTGGCCTCCTCGACATCGAGGCGATCCGCAAGGACTTCCCCCTTCTGGATCGTGTGGTCCACGACGGGAAGAAGATCGTTTACCTGGACAACGCGGCGACTTCGCAGAAGCCGCGCCAGGTGCTCGACGCGCTGAACGAGTACTACGAGCAGCACAACGCCAACGTCCACCGCGGCGTGCACGTGCTCGCCGAGGAGGCCACGGCGCTGTACGAGGGCGCCCGCGACAAGGTCGCCGCCTTCATCAACGCACCGAGCCGCAACGAGGTGATCTTCACCAAGAACGCCTCGGAGTCGCTCAACCTGGTCGCGAACATGCTCGGCTGGGCGGACGAGCCCTACCGGGTCGACCGCGAGACCGAGATCGCCATCACGGAGATGGAGCACCACTCCAACATCGTCCCGTGGCAGCTGCTCGCGCAGCGCACCGGCGCGAAGCTGAAGTGGTTCGGCCTCACCGACGACGGCCGGCTCGACCTGTCCAACATCGAAGAGGTCATCACGGAGAAGACGAAGATCGTCTCCTTCACGCTGGTCTCCAACATCATGGGCACGGTCAACCCGACCGAGGCGATCGTCCGGCGCGCGCAGGAGGTCGGCGCGCTGGTGCTGATCGACGCCTCGCAGGCCGCTCCGCACATGCCGCTCGACGTGCAGGCGCTCGGCGCCGACTTCGTGGCCTTCACCGGTCACAAGATGTGCGGCCCGACCGGCATCGGCGTCCTCTGGGGCCGCCAGGAGCTGCTCGAGGACCTGCCGCCCTTCCTGGGCGGCGGCGAGATGATCGAAACCGTCTCGATGCACTCCTCGACGTACGCCCCGGCGCCCCACAAGTTCGAGGCCGGTACGCCCCCGATCGCCCAGGCCGTCGGCCTCGGCGCGGCCGTGGACTACCTGACCGCGATCGGCATGGACAAGATCGCCGCACACGAGCACGCGATCACCGAGTACGCGATCAAGCGCCTCGCGGAGGTCCCGGACCTGCGCATCATCGGCCCGACCACGGCCGAGGACCGCGGCGCCGCGATCTCGTTCACGCTCGGTGACATCCACCCGCACGACGTCGGCCAGGTTCTGGACGAGCAGGGCATCGCGGTCCGCGTGGGACACCACTGCGCCCGCCCGGTCTGCCTCCGGTACGGAATTCCGGCGACGACGCGAGCGTCTTTCTATCTGTACTCCTCTCCGGCAGAGGTCGACGCACTGATCGACGGGCTGGAGCACGTACGGAACTTCTTCGGATAAGACGAAGCGACGAGGGCGACGAGGGCGCAGTGAAGCTGGAATCGATGTACCAGGAACTGATCCTGGACCACTACAAGCACCCGCGCGGGCGAGGCCTGCGCGACGGCGACGCCGAGGTGCACCACGTCAACCCGACGTGCGGTGACGAGATCACCCTGCGCGTGAAGTACGACGGCGAGACGCTCACCGACATCTCGTACGAAGGCCAGGGCTGCTCCATCAGCCAGGCCGGCGCGTCGATACTGAACGAGCTGCTCGTCGGCAAGGAGCTGGGCGAGGCGCGGAAGATCCAGGAAGTCTTTCTGGAGCTGATGCAGTCCAAGGGCAAGATGGAGCCCGACGAGGCCATGGAGGAGGTGCTGGAGGACGCGGTCGCGTTCGCCGGCGTCTCCAAGTACCCGGCCCGGGTGAAGTGTGCTCTGCTGAGCTGGATGGCCTGGAAGGACGCGACCGCCCAGGCACTGGGCGACGCCGAGAGGAAGACGGCATGACCGAGAACGCGACACCCGAGGCGTCCACCAAGCCGGCCACGGAGGAAGAGGTCCGCGAGGCCCTCTACGACGTGGTCGACCCCGAGCTGGGCATCGACGTCGTCAACCTGGGCCTGATCTACGGCATCCACATCGACGACGCGAACATCGCGACCCTCGACATGACCCTCACCTCGGCGGCCTGCCCGCTGACGGACGTCATCGAGGACCAGGCGAAGTCGGCTACGGACGGCATCGTCAGCGAACTGCGCATCAACTGGGTCTGGATGCCGCCGTGGGGCCCGGACAAGATCACCGACGACGGCCGCGAGCAGCTGCGCGCGCTCGGTTTCAACGTCTGATCGACGCCCGACGCGAGAACGACGGCCGTCCGACGGCCGAGTGAACAGACGACCCCCGGCACGGGTGTGCCGGGGGTCCGCTGTCTTCCCGGCGGACCGCCCGCGTGCACCGGGAGTTGGCCGGGGTGGCCGAATCTTCTCGACGGCCGCGTCCCCCGGTCGCGGCGCACACCGTCACCGCGAAGGCTTGGGAAGTCCCGTGGCCGCGCGGTGGCTTCCGTGGGGCGGCGGGTGCGCCGGGCTCCCGGGCTACTTGACGTCGACGAAGTCCTGCCGGCTCAGGGAGGGGAAGTAGGTGGAGGAGTCCCGCGAGTATCGGGCCATCCAGTAGCCGTCCTTGTCCGCCGGGAACGTCCTCGTGAACGTGCCGGTGTTGTCGGTCGACGCGACGCCCATCGCCTTCCAGGTGCTGCTGCCGTTCTCCCGGAAGAAGACGTCCACCTGCACGAAGCTCACGGGCCGGAGGTCCGGTGAGTCGTACTGCTCGGCCACGAGCTTGCCCGTGATGGTGATCGGCGCCCCCTTCTTGACCGGCTCCGGGGTCGCGTTGAAGGAGGGTATGGCGGTGTTGTAACCCCGCACCGGGCCGGAGGGGGCGGCCGACCCCGAGGGGATCGCGGCGGTGCCGGCATACCGCAGCCGCCAGATGCCCGGCCCGGGGTACGCGATGCCCGTCGCGGAGACGCGGGACCTGCTTTCCCCGGCCGGTACGGCAGTGGTCACGGTCTTCCGGGTGGACCAGGTCTTGCCCCCGTCCGAGGAGAACTGGGCCTCCACCGTGAGGGTGGTGGCGGCGGGTACGTCGTACCGCCTGAACTCCCCGGAGATCCCGACGGTCCGGTTGAAGCCGAGGCTGACGCTGGGCGCGTTGCGGAACCCGGCACTGGCGGTGGGGTCCGAAGCGACGGACGCCCCGGCGCCGTTCAGCCACGGCGAGTCCACGATGCCGATCGACTGGCTGCGCTTTCCGTCGATCGGAACCTGGACGGTGAATCGGCCGCCCTCGCCCGTCTTGAAGGGCGACCCGGACATCGTCATGGGAATGCCGGCGGGTACCGGCTTGTCCGTGCCGTCATGTCCACGGAAGGAGGCCCGGCCGCTCACCGGCGCCGTGGTCCCGTCCGGGCCGGTCACCTTGGTGGTGTCGAGGGTGACCTTGGCCCAGGGCTGGTCGATCTGGACCTCGTTGGTCATTCCGTGGTCGTTGTCGGAGCCGTCCGGGCGCAGGATCATCCGGATGGTTTCATAGCTGTCTCCCTTCTCCTCGGTGCCCGTGAACGTGTAGGGCGCCTCGACGTGTCCCGCGGCATCGGTCGTCAAGGGGGTCTTGGCGGCGCTCGTCTCCACGATCAGCCGGCTGTTGGGCAGCGGCTTGCGGGAGTCGTCGCGCGGGTCGACGGTGACCGCGTCCCCCTTGACGGTCACGGCCATGTTCTCGATGTCCGGGTCGCCGATGACCTCGAAGGCCGTGACCCTCGGGATCAGGTGGTAGTCGATCGTCGCCTTGTTCTTGTGCAGGATGCGTTCGCCCGCGGTGCCGGCGTACTCGACGTCGACGCTGTACTTCGCGAGGTCCGCCAGCCGCAGCGGCGCGGAGCCGATGCCCCAATCACCCGGGTCGTCCTGGCAGGACGGGCTGCACGGGTCCTCGTCCGGCAGATACTGGAACTCGGTGACGGTCGCGACGCGGGTGGCGGTGCCCGCCTTGCGCAGGTGTACCTTCAGGCCCTTCGGCTTTACGGTTCCGAAGTCCAGGAAGACCCGCGTCTCGTCGGTCCACGCATGGAACCCCTTCGGGAACTGCTCGGCCGCCTGGGCGGCCGTCGGCGCGCCGAGTGCGCCGGCGAGCGCGGTGGCCGTGCACAGCACGGCCAGCGTGCGCTTCCTCATGTGTGTCCCCCCTGATGCGATGCGTTGACGCCAACCGAGACTCACGCGGGTGGCCCAGGGTTGTACGCGTGCCCGCACACGGATGCCCACCGCGATGTGCCCAGACCGCGATGTGTACAGCCGTACCCATCGATGTGTACGGTTGTACGCATGCCCTACGTCCTGCTTGCCGCAGCCATAGCCGCCGAGGTCGCCGGTACCACCGCCATGAAGTTCAGCGAGGGCTTCACGAAGCTTTGGCCCTCGCTGATCACGCTGGTGGGGTACGTCATCGCCTTCACGCTGCTCGCGCAGACGCTGAAGTCGATGTCGGTCGGGACGGCGTACGCGATCTGGGCGGGCGTCGGCACGGCCGCGATCGCCGCGATCGGCATGGTCTTCATGGGGGAGGCCGCGACGGCCGCGAAGATCGGCGGCATCGCGCTGGTGATCGCCGGGGTCGTGCTGCTGAACCTCGGCGGGACCACGCACTGAGGGAACGACGCGTCGGTGCCCCGCCGGAATTCCGGCGGGGCACCGCGTGTGTACTGTCGTACGCATGCCTCACCTGTCGCCCGCCGCCGTGACGGGAGCCGCCCGCTGATGGCCGGCTCCGTGCGCCGCTACGACCCGGACCGGCGGGATCGGATCATCGCCGCGGCCATCCGGGTGGTGGGCGCGCGGGGCATCGCCGGGCTCAGCCACCGCAGCGTGGCCGCGGAGGCCGACGTACCGCTCGGCTCCACGACGTACCACTTCAAGAGCCTGGACGACCTGCTGGTCGCGGCGCTGCGGCAGGCCAACGAGGGCTTCGCCCGGGCGGTGGCCGACTCCGCGGCGCTGGCCGATCCGGGTGCGGATCTCGCGGGAGCCCTGGCCGTCCTGCTGGGCGAGTTCCTCGGGGCGGATCGGGCGCGGGCGGAGCTGGAGTACGAGCTCTACCTGGCCGCCCTGCGCCGCCCCGCGCTGCGTCCCGTGGCGGCCGAATGGTGCGAGGCCGTCTCCGCGGCGCTGGCAGACCGGGTGGACCCGGCGACGGCGCGGGCGCTGGTGGCGGTGATGGACGGGATCAGCCTGCAGGTCCTGCTGACGGGGGCGGAGTACGACGAGGCGTACGCCTGCGAGATCCTGCGGCGGGTACTGCGGGGCTGAAGGCGGCCCCGGCGGCGGCCGGGCCGGGGCGTGACCCCGGGCCGTGCGGCCGGGGATCGGCCACGGCGGCGGCCGGGCCCGGGGCTACGCGCTGCGGACCGCCGCCAGGGCGGCGGCCACGCTCGCCTCGATGTCCCGGATCGGGTAGAAGACCTCGCGGATGGTCCGGTCGCGGTCCACGACCAGCGTCAGCCGCTTCAGCCGGCTGACGCCCCCCGCCCGGAAGGTCGGCAGCCGCAGGGCCGCCACGAGGCCGAGCTCGGCGTCCGAGAGGAGCGGGAAGCGGAGCCGCTCGGCCTCCGCGAACTCCCGCTGTTCGTCCGGCCGCTGGGTCGACACCCCGTGGACCGTCGCGCCGGCCGCGGTGAACTCCCCGAGCTGGTCCCGGTAGGTGCACGATTCGAGGGTGCATCCGCGCGCCCCGGGGATCCCGCCCCACCCCGGCGGGTAGGACTCGGACCGGGCGAACGCGCCCGGGAAGCAGTACAGGACGGTGAACGGCGTCTGCGCCACCGGGTCGCGGAGCTCGCCGAAACGGTCCGGCAGCAACAGCTCCGGCAGCCGGGTGCCGCGCAGCGCGTGGACCCGTACCGCCTCGCGCGAGGTCTCGTCCGTCGTCGCCGTCATCTCTCCCTCTCCCAGGATCCAGGTGTCCCCCCAGTCCTGGAGGGCGACCAGGACCGGCAGGAGTGCGCGGCCGCGCGGGGTCAGCCGGTAGGCGTAGCGCACCGGGCGCTCCTGGTAGGGCTCGCGGGTCAGCACGCCCGCCTCGACCAGGAGCTTCAGTCGTTCCGTCAGGACCTTGCGCGACATGCCCAGTTCGCGCTGGAAATCGTCGAAGCGGTGCACGCCGCGTGCCGCGTCGCGCACGATCAGCAGCGTCCACCAGTCGCCCACGACGTCGAGGGCCTGGGCGATGGAGCAGTCCGCGTCGTCGAGGTGCGTGCGCTGGGCCATGGGCACTCCTTGTCCGTTGACCCGAGGCTGTCATGCTGACATGGTTAGTTCCCAAAGGGAACTCACTTCGATGCGGGGGCAAGGGTGTGCTGCAGGGATTCAAGGACGTACCGAGGGTTGTGTGGCTGCTGGCTGCGGGGATCCTCGTCAACGCCGTCGTCGGCTTCACCTTCGTCTTCGTCTTCCTCTACCTGACCGGCCCGCGCGGCCTCGGCGCCGCGCAGGCGGGCCTGATCGTCGGCATCGGCGGCGTCGGACTGGTCGCCGGGAACTTCACCGGCGGCTGGTACGGCGACCGTTTCGGCCACCGCAGGGTGCTGCTCACCGCTTCCGCGCTCGGCGGAGTCGCCCTCGTCGCTCTGCCGGCCGTCTCCACCGGCCTGCTGGCCCCGGTCCTGACGCTCGCGCAGTACGCCTCCGGGGTGATCCGGGCCGCCAACGCCGCTCTGGTCGCCGTCACCGTGCCGGAAGGCTCCCGGCGCCAGGCCTTCGCGCTCACCCGCTTCATGTCCAATGCCGGCTTCGCGGTGGGCTCACCGATCGGGGCCCTCATCGCGACCGGGCTCTCCTACGACTGGCTCTTCGTCGCGGACGGCCTCGGCACCCTCTTCTTCGCCCTCTGGACCGCCCGGGTCGTTCCGGCCGGGGCAGCCATCGCGCCTCCCGCGGCCCCGGACGGGGGTCTGGGCCGCGGGGGCCTGTGGCGCGAGCTGCGCGCGCGGCCCGCCGTACTCGTCCTGCTCGGCGCGATCGTCGTCGTCGACATCGTCTACAGGCAGCACTACACGACCTTCCCCGTCGCCCTCGCCGACCACGGTCTGGACACCCGTGCCTATGGACTGCTCATCGCGGTCAACGGCGCTGTGATCATGCTCCTGGAGATCCCCGCCGCCCTGGCCCTGCGCCGGCGTTCCCCGCTGCACATCATCGGCACCGGGCTCGTGCTGGTGGGTGGCGGCTACGCGATGCTGGCGCTCGGCGTGGGCGTGATGACGGCGGTGGCGATGATGCTGCTGCTCACGCTCGGTGAGATCCTCTACAAGACCACCGCCACCGCGTACGTCGCGGACGAGTCGCCCGAGCATGCCATCGGCCGGTTCCAGAGCCTGTACGCGGGCGTCTCCGTCAGTGGTGTCGTCCTCGCCGCACCCCTCGGCGGAGCCTTGTACGCCGCCGCGCCGGGCCTGCTGTGGCCGCTGTGCGCGGTGCTCGGCGCAGCCGCGGGCGGGACCGTCCTGATCATGGGGTCGCGCGGGACGCGGCGACGCGCGCGCCCGGCACATGAGACCGGTTCGCGACCGCGGGCCGTCGCCGGTTAGGTTTCGGGCATGACTGCTACGCGTACCACCGGCGCCGTCGCCGCCGGACTTGCCACCATCACCGCCGACGGCACCGTCCTCGACACCTGGTTCCCCGCCCCCCAGCTGGTCGCCGAGCCCGGCCCGGCCGGCACCGAGCGCCTCACCGCCGAACAGGCCGTGGAGCTGCTGGGTGCCACCGCGCCCAAGGCGATCCGCCAGGACGCGGTCCGCGGCGTCGAGGTCGTAGCCGTCCGCACCGTGATCGCCTCCCTGGAGGACAAGCCGCTGGACGCGCACGACGCGTACCTGCGCCTGCACCTGCTCAGCCACCGCCTGGTCAAGCCGCACGGCCAGAACCTGGACGGCGTCTTCGGCCTGCTGGCCAACGTGGCCTGGACCTCGCTGGGCCCGGTCGCGATCGACCAGGTCGAGACGGTCCGCCTGAACGCGCGCGCCGAGGGACTGCACCTCCAGGTCACCTCGATCGACAAGTTCCCGCGCATGACGGACTACGTCGCCCCCAAGGGCGTGCGCATCGCCGACGCGGACCGGGTCCGCCTGGGCGCGCACCTCGCCGAGGGCACCACGGTCATGCACGAGGGCTTCGTCAACTTCAACGCCGGCACGCTCGGCACCTCCATGGTCGAGGGCCGCATCTCCGCGGGCGTCGTGGTCGGCGACGGCTCCGACATCGGCGGCGGCGCGTCCACCATGGGCACCCTGTCGGGCGGCGGCAAGCAGATCATCTCGATCGGCGAGCGCACCCTGATCGGCGCCGAGGCGGGCGTCGGCATCGCGCTGGGCGACGAGTGCGTCGTCGAGGCGGGCCTGTACGTGACCGCGGGCACCCGCGTCACCCTGCCGGACGGTCAGATCGTCAAGGCCCTGGAGCTCTCGGGCGCCAACAACATCCTCTTCCGCCGCAACTCGGTCACCGGCGCCGTCGAGGCCCGCCCGTACAAGGCGGCCTGGGGCGGCCTGAACGAGGTCCTGCACAGCCACAACTGACCGACCCCGGTCACGTCGCACCGGTGCCCTCCCACCCCGACGGGGTGGGAGG
>NZ_JBEXPT010000067.1:0-36348 GCF_040612195.1 Streptomyces sp. NPDC006450
CCCGCCGGCCCCCCGCCCCCCCCCCACGCCCCCCCGGGGGCCCGGCCGCGTCGCGCGGCCGTCCCCCGGGCCCTCACCCCACCCGGAGCACGCCACGATGCGCATACGAATCGCTTTCCAGGCCGTCCTGACCGCCGTGAGCCTGATCCTGCTGACCCCGGCCGTGGCGCACGCCCACGGCGACACCGTGAAGGTGGTGGTCACCGGACAGCGGGAAGGCCACGTCACCGCGGACGTCACCTGGGAGAACGACGGCGACGCCGTCGAGGAGGCGGTCGCCGCCACCGTGAACGCGGTCAGCGCCGACGGCGCCCGCACGCTGGGGCCCTGGCGGCTGGTGCGCGATCCCGCCGCGACGCCGGCCGGCTGGACCACGGCCGAGTCCCTGCCGCCCGGGGCCTGGAAGGTCAGCGTGGACGTGGGCTTCCCCGCCCTCGGGCACGGCGAACTCGAAGTCGGCGTACCGGTGGTGGACCCGGCCCCGGCCACCGGCACCCCGGGTCCCCGCCCCGCCGGCCCGTCGTCCGCGCCGACGGGGGCCGGTACGCAGGCCCCGACCCCGACCCCGACCCCGACGCCAAAGCCTGCGACGGCCTCCGAGGCCCCGGCCGAACCCGGCACGGGTCCCGCCGTCTGGTGGACGACAGCCGGAGTGGCGGTAACGGCCCTGGCCGGGGCGGCCGTCGGCATCCTCCTGCGCCGCAGGCGGGCGCGCGGCTAGTCCGTCTCGATGTGTGCCGGTTCGACCGGACTCACGCCGCGGGGTTCGACCGGCTCCAGCGCTCGCGCGCCACGGCCGGGAGGGAAGGTCCCGCCAGGGTCCACTCGGTCAGGTTCGCGTCACCGTACCGGCCGGGCGCGTCAGCGCCCGGTCGCGCGCGTCAGCGCCCGGTCGCGGGGTGCGGGCACCCCTGCAGTGCCGGGCGGTCCTTCGTGCGGACGGCGGGGAGCCACGCTGTGGGGGGTGTGGAGCCGGGCGGGAGGCGGACGTGGAACCAGCGGGTGGACTGCAGGTCCGCCTCGTCGATGACGGCCCGGCCGTCGGGCAACTGGCAGTCGACCGCGAGGACGTCGCCGTGCCACACCCGGGACGGTACGACGTTGTCCGCGGTGTACTGGCCCATCGGGTCGATCGCCAGGCCCAGACTGCACTGCGGGTCCCGGTCGGCCCGCTCCTGGCAGCCCTTCTCCGCATTGAACACCCGGATCGTGCCGGCCGCCGCGCCCTCCAGGCCGTCCAGTGCGGAGGAACCCGCCTGTGGCGCGTCCGACCACAGGGCCGTACCGGCGATCCCGCAGAACGCGGCGGTGAGGATGGCGCCGCGGGCCCGGCCCCACAGCCGTCCCGCGCCCCTCCCGCGTGCCTCCTGTTCGGCGGTGATGCGGGCGAGCAGGCTCTCGGCGGTGTGCGGGGCACGCGCCGCGTGGGTCGGCGCGAGGCAGTCGGCGGCGAGCTCGCGCCAGAACGGCGGCACGGCCTGGTCCATGCGCAGCGGCGCGCGCCCTTCGCCGTACTCCTGGACGGCGGCGCCGCGCGCCATGGGCGTGGCGCCGGAGAACGGGGAGGCGCCGGAGCCGAACACCTCGTGGATGATGATGCCCAGGGCCCAGATGTCGGCACTCGGCCGGACCTTCACGCCCAGCTCCCCGAGGGGTGCCCTCCAGCGCTCGGGCGGAAGGTAGTCCAAGGTGCCCAGGGGGGGCGCGTACCCCGACGTTCCCGTCATCTGGGTGGCGAGCCCGAAGTCCGAGAGCTTCACGGAACGGCTGCCGTCCAGCAGGACGTTCTCCGGCTTGAGGTCGGCGTGGACCCAACCCGACCGGTGGAGGTGGGCGAGTCCCTCGCAGATCCCCGCGATCAGCCGGGCACGGTCGGCCTCGGCGACCCCGGCGTCGAGGAGTTCCCGCAGGCTGCCCGCGGCCCGCTCCATGACCAGCACGATCGCGCCGTCCAGGGCGGGGCGGTCCGGTGCCTCGAGGACGAAGGAGTCCAGGAGACGGATCAGCCGCGCGTGCCCGGCCCTGCGTCCCAGTTCGACCTCCCGGCGTGCGGACTCCACGATCCTGCGCGTCTGGCGCGGGGCGTACCCGGCGGTCGGCATGATTTTCAGCGCGATGTGGGCGGGTGCCGCGGGCGGGTGCGCGGGGGCCCGGCCGGTCCGGTCCGGGTACCGGTCGGCGGGCCGTGCGGCGTAGACCGTGGACCATCCTCCGGCGCCGATCAGGTCGGTGATCGTCCAGCCCCGCACCTGGTGGCCGGGCGGGAGCAGGTCCGTACCGTCGCGTTCCGTGATGCCGCGCAGGGTGTGGGGCGTCGTCATCGCGCGGTCTGCCGCTCCCGCCCGCCGGCCCCCGTCAGGGGTGGCAGCAGCGTCAGGTGCTCCTCGCGCACGAGCCCGAACCGCAGGGCGAGCCCGACGATCTCCTCCCGCTTGCCGTTGCGGCGGTCGCCCTTGCCGGGTTCGCGCGGGTCCGAGGCGCCGATGCGCAGCTTCTCCTCGGCGAGGTAGTCGATGTGTGAGCTGACCGCGCGCGCGGTCAGGGTGGCGCAGGCGACGTGGCCCCTGAGCCGTTCGACGATCTGGGGCGTGGTGGGGACCGCGACGCGGGACTGGTCGCGCAGGCGCGGTTCGCAGAGCGCGAGGAGTACCAGGAAGTAGGTGGCCGTCTCGTCCAGTGAGTAGGCGGTGACCGTGAGGCGGCCCCAGGGGGCGCCCATGGCCTCCGGGTCGAGGTAGACGTGATCGGGAGCGAACACCTGGAAGGAGACGGGGACGTCGCTGCGGGTGGGCAGCACGACGCGCGAGAACTCGAACGGGACGGGTGCCCCGACCCGGCGGGGCGGGACCCTCAGGTACTCCCCGGCGCCCTCCGGGTTCTCCACGAGGTAGCTGTGGGAGGTGCTGTGGTTCGTCAGCTGCCAGTGGTCGTCGGTCACCCGGATCTCGCCGGCGAGCCGGGAGATGGCGGCGTCGGTGAGGCGGAGCTCCACGGGGATCTTCGCGGATCCGCGTCCGAAGCGGGCGACTTCGCCCGGTCCGAGCCGTAACGTCACCGCATCGCCGGACGGTTCGCCGCCGTCGGCGCCACTGCACCCCTGCGGCAGATGGACGACTACCCCGCTCACCGCTCCCCCCGTTCCACGCGTCGTGCCGGACCGACGAGTGGAACAATACTCATCTCTCAAGGGAGTTCATCGGCGCACTTCAGCCACTTCGGCCGGGACAGCCCGTCGGGTGGGACAGTCCGCTCCGGCTGCTCCGGGAGGCTCTGCGAGCCCCTGGCCGGGAGGCTCGCCGGCCCTCTCCTCGCGGGCTGCTCCCCCTGTGTCCCCGGTCACTCCGGCCCTCGTGCGGCGATGGCGGTTTGGGGTCGTTTTCGACTCTCTGGCGAGCGGTTCGGGGGACGTTGTCGTGCCGCGGCGAGCGGGCGCGGCATGCCGCCACCGCGGGCGGCCGTGCGGGATCGGCCTTTGTGCCCCCGGTCGCGGACGTCGCGTACGGGACCTGCCGGGGTGGGGAAGGTCACCGTGCCCGAGGGGTCACGGCCCCGCAAGACCGCCCTTTCGCCCCTTTCAGGTGGCGCGATCCGCACTCCGGGTTCAGAGCGCGGGACGGCCCGATACGACGGGTGCGACCGTCCGGTCGCCGAAGGCCCTCCACGGCCGCCACCCGCCGCTCGGGCGATCCTGGACGCGGGTGCGCATCCTGCCTTCGGTGGTGACGGCGAAGACGTGCGTGCGCCCGGTGGGATCGGACGCGACGGCGGGCGTGGCGGCGAGCCTGATCCCGGGCTCCCCGAACTCCCCGCCGGAAGCCCAGCTTCCACCGGGGGCGGTCTGCCAGCGGTGGCCGAGCCGGGCGCCGCCGGGCGTCAGCGAGAACGCCTCGAGGCGGCCGTCGGCGTTGACGGCAAACGCCGGTGCGGCGGCGCTCCAGCCGAACATCGGCAGCCACTCGTCCCAGCCCCCGTTCGGCACGGACTGCCGCCGGCTGAAGGTACCCACGCCCGACGGTCCGATCGCGGCGACGGTGAGCCGGCCGCTGCCGTCCCCGGCCACGCGCGGCGCGGCGCCGGACGCGGTGCCGAAGCGCTGCCACGCGGGGGTCCAGGCGCCGCCCGGGGTCTCCTGCCACCGGTGGAAGATCCCGGATCCGCCGGGAGCGAGGGCGAAGACCTCGAGCCGTCCGTCGGCGTTGGCCGCGACCACCGGTGGCGCGCCCGCGGCGCCGCCGAAGCCCGCCTCCCACGGGTCCCAGGTCCGGGATCCCGGTGCAGATTGCCGCCGCCGGGCGACGGACGCCCCGCCGGGGCTCAGGGCGAAGGCCTCCAGCCTGCCATCGGCGTCGCGGGCGACGGCGGGGGCGGCGCCGGCCGGCCCGCCGAACTCCTCCCAGCCGTACCAGCCGCCGTCCGGCCGCTGGGCCCGGTGGTGCAGGTTGGCTCCCTGCGGGGCGAGCGAGAACACCTCGAGCGCGCCGTCGGCGTTGCGGCCGAGCGTGGGCACCGCGCCGGCCGGCCCGCCGAAGGTCTCCCACGGCGACCAGGTGTCGGTGTCCGGGTCGAGCTGGACGCGCCGGAGCATCGAGCGGTCGGAGGCGTCGAGCGCGAATACCGTGAGGCGGCCGCCGGCGTCGAGTCCGGCCACCGGGTTGTCCGCGCTCTGCCACGGTGGTGGTGTGTCCCGCCACTGGAGGGGCGCCACGTGCAGCCCGTGGCGGAACCAGCCCGCGGCGCCGGCGTACCAGGTCTCCCCGTCCGCGATCACCTCCACGGCGTGACCGGCCACGTGGCCCGCGTACCCGGCGAGGTCGAAGTGGAAGGGATCCCGGGACGCCAGCACGTCCGTACCCTCGTAGCCGCCCCTGGGGCCGATGAACAGGTAGTACCAGCCGTCCCGTTCGACGACGTACGGCGACTCGGTGACCGAGACGGTCGCGTCCGTCGTCGCGTCGGTGAACGCGACGCCCGGCTCGCTCCAGTGCACCAGGTCGGCGGAGCGCCTGTGGGCCACGACGTGCCGGCCGCCCGGGCTCGAGAGTTCCGTGTAGTACATGACCCACTCGCCGCCGGCCCGCAGCACCATCGGGTCGCGGGCCGCGATCCCGCGGAACAGCGGGCCGGACGGCTCTCGCGTCCAGGTGAACAGATCGTGCGACGTGGCCAGGCTGATCGCGGCGCCGCTCGTGCCGCCGCCCGCGTAGAACATCCAGAACCTGCCGCCGGCCTCGATGACGTGCGGGGCCCACAGGTGCTCCTCGCCGTGGTAGCCCGGGTCGACGGTCAGCGCGTCGGCGTGGGCGGTCCAGGGGCCGTACGGGGCGGGCGCCGAGGCGTGCGCGAAGGAGACCTCCGCGGCACTGTCCGGCGCCTCGCCGGGCGCCGCGCTGTCACCGACGATGCTGAACAGGTGCCAGCGGCCGTTCGCCCGGATCAGGGTGTGGTCGTTGAGGTAGCGGTGCCGGCCTGGCGTGGAGGGGTCGTAGACGTGGGTGAAGGAACCGGCACCCACCCACTGGGACGCCGGACCCGGGACGGAGGCCGCTGCTGCGGCACGGCCGGTGAGCGGGAGCGCGAGGGCTCCCGCTCCGGCCGCGCGCAGCAGGTGGCGCCTGCTGAACGGATGCACGAGAAGGCTCCAGGGGAACGTTTGCGGTCAGTTGATGGCGGGGCCGGCGGTGTCCTTGAGCCAGCCCCACTGGGACCAGCTGGAGTGGCCGGTCTGCCAGCGGTGGTAGACCCCGGTGGGATTGGTCCCGAAGACCTCGATCCGGCCGTCGGCATTGGCCACGGCGGTGATTTCCGTGCCACCGCTACCGAAGGACTCCCACGGGTGGTAGGGGCTGTTCACCCCGGTCTGCCACATGTGCTGGGCATCACTGCCGTTCAGAGCGAACACCTCCACCCGCCCGTCCACCGTCCGCTGACTCGTCAACTGCGAGTTCGCAAGACCACCGGTCCCCTCCCAACCCGACCAACTCGTGGGGCTCGTCTGATACCGGTGGAAGACCCCGACCGGCCCCGAGGCGAACACCTCCAGCCGACCGTCCTGGTTGTGGTCGACCGTCAGATCATGACCACCGATACCGAAGTCCTCCCAAGCGGACCAACCACCATTCACCGACGTCTGCCACAGATGCCGGAAGACCTCACCGTTGAGGGCGAACACCTCAAGCCGGCCGTCCGACGCCTTCGCCAACTCGATACGACTCTCCCCCGGACCACCACCAGTCCCCTCCCAGCCCGACCAGCCACCATTGGGAGCCGTCTGGAACCGGTGGAACACCTGCTCCGGACCAGAAGCAAAGACCTCGAGCCGACCGTCACCATTGGAACCCACGGCGACGTCACGGCCACCCTCGCCAAAGCCCTCCCAGCCCGACCAGCCACCCGACGGCCGATTCTGATAACGGTGCTGAAGAACCTGCCCGTTGATCGCGAACACCTCCAACCGACCATCGGCATTCGACCCGACCGCCAGCTCCGCCCCCCGGGGCCCCGCAATGAACTCCCAGGCGGACCAAGCCCCGTTCACGCTCTCCTGCCAGGCATGATGCACACCATCGGCCCCGGCCGCGAACACCTCAAGACGCCCGTCCACCGACCGAGCCGACACCACACGACCCGACTCCGCCGGATACACCAACGGCGCAGGACCAGGCCCGGGGTGGCCAAGACGGTCCACGGCGGCGCGCGCCGTGTCCATGTGCCGCTGATGGTGGCTCTGGTTGTAGGTGGACCAAGGGCTCCAGTCCGTGCCCCCGGAGGATATGCGGAAGGTCTCGTTCGCATTGCACTGCGCGTCGTAGGCACAGGCGTCGCTGACTTCGGCGTGCCAGTAGTCGTTGATCTGCCACAGACCACGGTCGGTGGACGGGGGCGTGTTGTTCGTGACGTTGTACGCCTGCGGATTGCAGCTGGACTCCGCCAGGGCGACGGCGACAGAGGTCACCAGGCCCTCACCTCGGAAGCCCGCGTTGTACCCGACCTCCGCACACAGGTCGCTCCCGGCGGCGGCGGAGGCCGGCCGTGTGACGCCGACCATGATTCCCGCCGCCACACACAGGGAGACGAACGCGGACAGAATGGCGCGGTGGGGCGCTCTTCGAGCGCGCTGCGTGGCTCTCATCTGGCTTCTCCTCAGTTGATCGCGGGTCCGGCGGTGTCTTTGAGCCAGCCCCACTGGGACCAGGTCGAGTAGTCGGTCTGCCAGCGGTGGTAGACCCCGGTGGGATTGGTCCCGAAGACCTCGATCCGGCCGTCGGCGTTGGCCACGGCGGTGATCTCCGTGCCACCGGCGCCGAAGGACTCCCACGGGTGGTAGGGGCTGTTCACCCCGGTCTGCCACATGTGCTGGGCATCACTGCCGTTGATCGCGAACACCTCGACCCGACCGTCCACAGCGCGCTGACTCGTCAACTGGGAGTTCGCAAGACCACCGGTCCCCTCCCAGCCCGACCAACTCGTGGGACCGGTCTGGTACCGGTGGAAGACACCCACCGGCCCCGAAGCGAACACCTCGAGCCGGCCGTCCAGGTTGTGATCGACCGTCACGTCATGACCACCGGTACCGAAGTCCTCCCACGAGGACCAGCCACCGTTCACGGACCTCTGGAACAGATGCTGGAAGGCCTCACCGTTGAGGGCGAACACCTCAAGCCGGCCGTCCGACGCCTTCGCCAGCTCGATACGACTCTCCCCCGGACCACCACCAGTCCCCTCCCAGCCCGACCAGCCACCATTGGGAGCCGTCTGGAACCGGTGGAACACATCCTCGGGACCGGACGCAAAGACCTCGAGCCGCCCGTCGCCATTGGAACCCACGGCGACGTCACGGCCACCCTCGCCGAAGTTCTCCCAGCCCGACCAGCCACCGGACGGCTGGTTCTGATAACGGTGCTGAAGAATCCGGTCGTTGATCGCGAACACCTCGAGCCGGCCGTCCGCGTTCGGCCCGACCGCCAGCTCCGCCCCCCTGGGCCCCGCGATGAACTCCCAGGCCGACCAAGCCCCGTTCACGCTCTCCTGCCAGGCATGATGCACACCATCGGCCCCGGCCGCGAACACCTCAAGACGCCCGTCCACCGACCGCGCCGACACCACACGACCCGACTCCGACGGATACACCAACGGCGCAGGACCGGGGTGACTGCCGGGTGTGCAGGGCATGTCGATGCCGCGTTCCGCCAGGTAGGGAATCGGGTCGACCCGCACGGACGCGCCCGCGTTCCCCCAGACCCGGAGGTGGAGATGAGGCCCGCTCGACTGGCCTTCGCTGCCCATCAGAGCGATCCGCTGCCCGGCGCTCACACGGTCGCCCTCCTGGACGTCCCGCTGGTACATGTGGCCGTACTCGGTGATGGTGCCGTCGGGGTGCAGGATGCGGATCCACTGCCCGTAGCCGGGTTCGTATCCCGAGATGGTCACTTCGCCGTCGCCGACCGCGTAGATCGGGGTGCCGCGGTCGTTGGCGATGTCGATGCCGTTGTGCTCCCAGCTGTAGTACTGGGTGATGTCGCCGGCGGCCGGGCAGGAGGCGGCGAAGCCGGCGGCCCGGGCCGGGACCGGGGACGCATCGGTCTGCGCCCCGGCCGGTGAGGCGACGGCGAGCCCCGGTGCGAGGATCACGGTCAGCGCGAGAAGGAGCCCGAGCATCCGCCCGGGCAGCAGCCCGGACATGCCTCGGGAAAGGACGGACATCACGCGAGATCCCCCCGTCAGGCCTTGCGCAGGCGGTCGATGACGCCGTTGATGTCGTCCTGCAGCAGATTCCGGCGGACCCAGTGGCCGCCGTCCACCTCATGCTGCTCGTAGGGGATGCCCGCACGGTCGAGGTTCCACTTGAACTCCCGCTGGGTGGCGAGCACCAGGGTCTCGTTGGCGTAACCCTGGATGTCCTGGGGACTGGTGCCGGCGACCAGGAAGACCCGCTTGTGCCGGTAGCTCTCGATGCGCTCGCACGGGTTGTCCGCGCTGACCCGGGCCTGGTCCCAGAAGGGCACGCCGTAGATGCTGCCGCCGTTCAGTTCCACTGCGGCGGAGGATGCGTTGGCCCAGTGGGTCACCAAGTCACCATTGCCGCCGCGCAGGTTGGCCGGGCCGGAGTGGGCGCTGACCGAGGCGAAGTGGCCGTAGTACTTGGCCGCGTACTTCAGGGCGCCGAAGCCGCCCATGGAGAACCCGGAGACGGCGCGGCCGTCGTACTCGGCGTAGGTGCGGAAGTTCGCGTCGATCCACGGGATCAGCTGCCCGATGTGGAAGTGCTCCCAGTTCCGGGCGCCGATGTTGGAGCTCACCGCGTTGGAGTACCAGCCGGCGCGCCCGCCGTCGGGCATCACGACGATGAGGTCCTTCCAGGCCGTCAGACCCCGGATGTCGTGGAACCGGTCGAAGGTGATGAAGTCCTCCAGGCCACCGTGGAACAGGTAGAGAACGGGGTACCGGCGCCCGCTGGTGTGGTAGCCGTCGGGAAGCAGCACGTTGACGGCCGGGGTCCAGCCGCCGATGGCGGAGGTCTGGAACCGGTAGTACCACATCCGGTGATCCTGCTCGCCGCGTTCCGTGATGCGCAGGCCGAAGCCGTCCCCGACCGCCGAGGCCGCCGACGCCGACGCGAGAACGCCGCCGGCTCCCAGGGCCACCGCTGCGGTGAGTCCGCCGGCGGACTTGAGGATGCTCCTGCGGGTGGGGTCCTGCGTGGTCAAGGTGGCCTCCTGTGGGCGAGCTGGCTGGTGACCCGGCTGCCGCCCCAGCGGCACCGGCGGTTTGGAAGCTAGCGGTCCCCGCCCGGGAGGAGTATCCGGAACCTTACGGACTGACAGAACCGGCTCGGGTCCTCTAGGGCCTGTCGTCACGCTCGCGTCTGCCAGGCGTCGCGAGGAAGACGGGAGTGTGACGACAGGCTCTTGGGGTCGCGTGATGTCGTGCAGGCAACTCGCCGATGCTCGGTGGAAGTTCATCGAGCCGTGGCTGCCGACCGGTAGGTACGGCGGCCAGTACCCGGAACGGTTGCGGGAGCAGTTCGAGGGGTGATCCGGCCGTTCCGCTCCGGCACGCAGGCACCTCATGGAGGCCTTAGAAATGCCGCGCAGGAGCAGGAAGCTGCCTTAGCGGGAGGGGCCGCGGGTGGCCATCCGTAATTCTCCGGATCCCCGGGGCGTGTCCCTCTCGGTAGCTTTCAGCGCGATCACATGGTGACCCGGCGCGACCACGGCGGGTCACGTTTCCCCTGAGTGCCTCGTACCGCTACCGACCAGGAGCCCGTTGTGAGCGCACACCATCCCTCCCGCAGAGCGCTTCTCAGAGCCGCCGGTGGACTTTCGGCTGCGATATCCCTCGCAGGGGCAAACGTCCTCGCGACCGGATCCGGGGCCAGTGCCGCCGGAAACGGCATCGGTCTCCGCTCCGCCCAGCTCATCCCGTCGGACGTGGGCGGCCCGATCACCCGCGACGAGATCCTTCTCCGTGCCCAGCACTGGGTGGATCTGAACGTCTACTACAACCAGGGCGACTCCCACCCGGACCTGGAGGGCAGGCACTACCGCACCGACTGCTCGGGCTTCGTCTCCATGGCACTGCACTTGCCCTGGTCCCCCAGTACGGTCACCCTGCCCGAGTTCCTGGACCCGATAGCCTGGGAGGATCTGAAGCCCGGTGACGCCGTCGGCACCCTCGGGCCGGGAACCGGCGGCGACGCGGGACATGTCGTGCTGTTCGCCGGCTGGGCCAACCACGCGCACACACGCTTCTTCACCATGGAGGAGATGGGCGGGGCGGGGTCCGTCAGATACGAGCGGCCGATCAACTACACCACGAGCGGCGGCCTGTTCACCGCCGGCCCGTACCGCTACAAGAGGGTTGCCGAGGCTCCTTCTCACCACGCCGCCAGCCCGGCCGAGACGGGACGCGTGGTGTCGGCACGATCGGCCGACGGCCGGCTGGAGACTTTCGCGGCCGGAGCTGACGGGGTCTACCACGCCTGGCAGACCGAGGTGAACGGCGGCTGGTCGGCCTGGCGGCCGCTCGGAGGTCCGCGAAACGCGCAGATGACGATCGTGCCCAACGCCGACGGTCGGCTGGAGCTGCTCGCGATCAACGGCGATACGGCCCAGCACATCTATCAGACCGGCCCGTCCGGGGACTGGTCCGGCTGGCAGGGATTCGGCACCGGTGGAAGGTATATCGCCGCCGGAACGAATGCCGACGGCCGTATCGAGGTCTTCGCTTCCGGCCCGAAGGGCGTCTACCACCGATACCAGACCGCGCCGAACTCCGGCTGGTCGGGCTGGGAGTTCACCGGTGGGGGTCCCGCCGACGCCCGTCTGGACATGGGGAAGTCCCCCGAGGGGCGCCTTGAGGTCTTCGCTCTCAACGGCACGGTCTTCGAGCACCAGTACCAGCTCGCCCCCAACGGCGGCTGGTCCGCATGGGAACATTTCGGAGGCGGCGGTCATGACCTGACGGTGGACCACAATGCCGACGGGCGTCTTGAGGTATTCGCCTCCGGACCGGAGGCCATTTTCCACCGGTACCAGGAAAGCCCGACCTCCTGGTCGGGCTGGGTACGAACCGGCGGCCCGGCCAACTCGAACCTCACCAGCGAGCGCACCGCCGACGGCCGGGTGGAGGTCTTCGCGATCAGCAATGAGATCGCCGTTCATGCCTGGCAGACCGGGATCAACGCCCCCTTCAGCGACTGGGTCGCCATCGGCACCGGCGGCACGGACATCACCGCCGCCACCAACGCCGACGGCCGCATCGAGGTCTTCGGGACCAGCCATGCCGGCGTCTACCACACCTGGCAGACCGGCTTCTCCGACTGGGCCCAGTGGGCGTGGCTCAACGGCCCCGGCCCCGCGATCAGCTGACAGTGGTGGGCGGCTGGGCCGGGGCTCCGCCTGGAGCCCCGGCCCCGCGCACTTCGCTTCATGCGCTCCGGTTCCTGCCGGCCGGTAGGCGCCCCTTTCAGCGCCGCCCGGGGAAGAGGCCGCTCTCGGGCATGTTCCCCGGTCCGCGTCCGGTGTGCGGATCATGGAGTCACCCGCCCGGAAAGTGCGGCCGGGGACGGGCTGCGGAGGTTCCCGATCCTCCAAGGGACGCCTCCTGGTCAGCGACGCCGGCACGACCGTCCACGTGTGGGACGCCGTCCATGGGTGAGTTGTCTGCGCACCGCGATCGAAGTCCTCCCGGTTCCCACCCCGCGCGGGAGAGGGAATCCGGCAACTGATCACGACATCACGCAGGCCCGCTGTCACTCCGGATCGTTCCGGGTGCCCTGCCCCTCCCTCGACTCCTAGCTTGTGACCCAGCCAGTCCCACGGACACGAAGGAGACGACGAATCACATGCGCGTCACCACAACACTCCTGCTCGGCGGGGCCCTTGCCCTCGCCCCCCTCACCCCGGCGACCGGCGCCCCGGCCGCCGCCTCCGGCCCTGCCGGCCAGGCGAGGACGTACGACGCCGTCCAGTCCTTCCGGAACCAGGCCACGGGCCGGTGCATGGACGACACCAGCAACGGCTTCCGCACCTGGAGCTGCAACGGCTCGAATCCGCAGCAGTGGAGCGTGCACGTCTGGGGTGACGGGACGCGCCAGTTGATGAACATCAACACCGGCCGCTGCATCGAGGACACCAACAGCGGCTTCCGCACCGCTGTCTGCAACTCCAGCCCGGAGCAGAGCTGGTGGATCAACGTCTGGGGCGACGGCACCGTCCGCTTCCAGAACCAGCACACCTCGCGCTGCATCGACGACAGCTCCCTCGGCTTCCGTACCTGGGCGTGCAACAGCCTTCCGTACCAGAGCTGGTCCTGAGCCCGATGACGCCGCACGGCGAAGCCCTTCCCCTTCCGATACGTCCGGCACGTCCGATACGTCCGATACGTCCGATACGTCCGGCACTTCCGGCACTTCCGGCAGACGATTCCCTCCACGAGGAGCAGGTTCGATGAAGTTGAAGTTGACCGCGTTCCGGTTCTCGCTCGCCCTCGGTGTGGCCGGTGCTCTCCTGGCAGTGCCCACGGCCGCACAGGCGCGGCCCCAGGCGCAGACCCCGGCCCAGGCGGCCGCGGACCACTCCGCCACGCTCGCGGCCCTGAACGAGCTCAAGGCCGGCGGCGGTCCCGGGGCGGGCGTGTACGCGGGGACCCGCGACGCCTCGTGGAACCTCTCCACCGGCACGGCCACCGTCAACACCAACGATCCGATCGGCCCGGACGAGCACTACCGCGTCGGGAGCCAGTCGAAGACCTTCACCGCCGTCGCCGTACTGAAGCTCGCGGAGGCGAGCGGGATCGGCCTCGACGACCCCATAGAGCGGTACCTGCCCGGCGTAGTCTCCGTGAACGGCTACGACGGGAACCGGATCACCGTCCGGCACCTCCTCCAGCACACCAGCGGCATACCGGTGAACGGTCTGCCGCTCGCGCAGGCCCGCCCGGACGGCTCGTACACGCTCGCGGCCCTGGTGCAGGACGGACTGCGCTTCGCCCCGGTCTCCCAGCCGGGCGCCGCCTTCCACTACTCGAACACCAACTACGAGATCCTCGGCATGCTGATCGAGAAGATCACCGGCCTGCCCATCCACCAGGCCGTCACCCAGCAGGTGATCCAGCCGCTCGGCCTGGCCCACACCCGCTTCCCCGCCCCCACGGACCGCGCCGTGCCGAGCCCGGCGATCCACGGCTACCGGGGTACCCGGATCGGCTCGTTCTTCTTCTGGCTGGACGGGACCGCGTTCGAACCGTCCACCTTCTACGCATCCGGCGCCGTCATCTCCACGCTCCGGGACATGACCGCCTTCTACCAGGCGATCGTCGACGGCACGGCGCTCTCTCCCGCGAACCTCGCCGAGATGGAGAAGGCCTTCGAGCTCGGGCAGCCCGGCTCGGGGAACGGCTACGGCCTCGGGATGCAGAAGATCGCCCTGCCCTGCGGCGGCACGGCCTGGGGACACGATGGAGCCGTCCCCGGCTACTACTCGCAGACGCTCGTGACCGAGGACGGGCGGCACGCCTCCGTCATGACCAACGCGCATCTCGCCACGAACATCCCGGGCGCGCAGATGTACAAGACCCTGACCACCGCCCTGTGCGAGACGCCGTCCTGACCCGGCCCCGGCCCTACCCCGCCAACACCCCACCCTCAGAGAAGAGAGAACCACCGTGCGATCCCTGCTCACCGGCGCGGCCGGCCTCCGCGCCGCGATTCGGGCCGCCGCGCTGACCGCCGTCGCCGTGGCGACGGTCGCGGCGACCGCCCTCACCGGCTCCGCGGCCCACGCCGCCGGCGTCGCCGATGCCCCCACGATCCCGGCCTTCACCGACGGGCAGGGTCTTACCCAGGTCGCCGGAGCCACCGAGGTGCGATCCGAGACCGACTTCACCCTCACCGTCACCACGCCGCAGCTCTCCGGCCGGCACAAGGTACGCATCTTCCTGCCGAGCGGCTACTACGCCGAGCCGGGCAAGCGCTGGCCGGTGACGTACTTCCTGCACGGCGGTGGCGGCAACGTGAACGACGCCGCCGCTGCCCCGGCCCTGCGGAACGACCGGATGATCACCGTCGTACCGGACGGCGGCCTGAAGGGCTGGTACGCGAACTGGCACATGCAGAACACCGCCGAGGGCGCCGCCAACTGGGAGACCTTCCACCTCCTGCAGGTGGTCCCCTTCATCGACGCCAACCTGCGGACCCTGCCCGACCGCGGCCACCGTGCGGTCGTCGGCCTGTCCATGGGCGGCTTCGGAGCCCTGCACTACGCCCAGGCCCGCCCCGACCTGTTCGGGCGCGTCGCCTCCCTGTCCGGGGGAATCGACTTCGGCCTGTGGGAGGTCCGCGCCGCGGTGCTGGCCACGGAGCTCAACCTGACCGGCGCCTGGTGCGCCTCCACCACCTCGGGTACCGGTAACTGCACCGGCTACGGGCCGGTGGTGGACAGCGACGCGATCTTCGGCTCGCCGTACGCGATCTTCAACGACCGGATCTGGAACGAGGTCAACCCCGCGTCGCTCGCCAATCTGGGCAAGCTCGCCAGCACCGGGGTCACCCTCTACACCGGAAACCAGGGTCTGATCGACGGCAAGACGGCGGTCGCCTCCACCAACGTCGCGAACCGCCTGAACCAACTGGGCATCCCGAACCGCTTCGTCAACTACGGCAACGGCTCCGCCCTGTCGCCCACCTGCAAGGGCGACCACACCTACGCCTGCTGGGCCCCGGCCCTCGCCGACTACATCCCCCGCCTCGCGACCGAGTTCGCCCAGACCGGCTGAATCGGCCCCCGAGCACAGGCCGCGTCAGCGGGCCACCTTGATCAAGTAGAGGAATTCTGAACAGCTCACCGACTTGGCTGACCCGTCGGGAAGACTGTCAGGGACGCTGCTGCCAGCGAGCCTCACCGGCGAGATCAGGTTCGACCGAGTTGACAGCGACGAACCGCCTCCGCTCACGGCCCATGTCCAATGATGTTCCCGTCAATTCCTGCCGCCAACACGCAGATGAAGCCCTGCCAAGCAAGGCCTGGCAGGGCTTCATCTGTGCGGGTGAGACGTCGCATCCACCATTGATCTCTCGCCGTTCAAACAGGCGAGAAACCGAAGGTATCGCTACGGGACTACCCAGGCGTACCGCTCGAACAGGCCATCCATGTCACCGGCTTGCGCCAAGACTTCCAATCCCAGCGACCGATCCATCAGGAACCTTTTTGGATGGCTGGACCACTGGCCCCCAATCTCAACCTCTTCAAACCCTTCACGCTCGTTCGCCTGGAGAACATAGAAGGTTCTGTCACGGAGCATTGTCGCCACCGCGAACCCCTCGCCGAAACCCACGATGAGAACGTCATCCTCATCATCATTCCAAGTGAATGTGACCGAGGCATCGAGCGGGACGGATTCAAGCATCGTCGAAACCTCGCCGAGATCGATCTTCTTACTCCCCGGGCTGGAGCCATAGGTTTCAAACCGAACTTTCACACTTACCTCAAGTTTATGTACTTATCGCGGGTACGGGTGTAGACGCCGGCTAGGCCGGCTCGATCAAACACCATGATCGCATCGAGCCCCAGAGCGTCAGCATATCCAGCCATGCTGTGCGCACAGAACGAGCAAACCACTCTATCCACGTAAAGCGAGGCCACGCCGCCGCGATTCGCGCTTGCCATGGCCTGAGAGAAGACGTCGCCTTCAGCATGGTCTTCGAATGACGTTGCAGTGATTCGGTTCCCTTTGCCCGGGAAGGCAACAGGTCGAGCGTTCCGCCCGTTGATCCCGTAATAAGATACGCCGCCATGGTCAAGCCGGGCGAGGGTGCTCTTTCCCTTTCCGTTATCCAAGGCCGCAGCAGGAAGACCAAGCCCCTGTCGCAGCTGCGACAGATCAGCCTGCGCGGCGGGATTTCCCCCACTACAGTTGTGAACCAGCGTGGGAATCGCGCCAGCCAGTACGTAGTACGTGTGGAGGTCCGTGACCGTGAGGTTGTGGACGCGGTGGGGTTCTGTCCGGGTCTGGAGGGCGGTGATCTGGACGTAGGTGCCGGCGGAGGTGCGGAGCCACGTGCCCGGTGTGAGGTCCTTGGCGGGGACCCACTCCTGGAGGTCTTCGACCCAGAACGGGTGGCCGTCGGTGGCGGTGATCGTGTCGGTGCGGTGGTCCGGGCCGGTGGCGACGGTGATCCGGACGAGGTTCTTCTCGCCTTGGCCGATGATGGTGGCGGCCACCGGCTGCGCTTCGGTGACGCCGGTTTCAGGGTCGGTGGCCAGGACCACGTCGCCGAGTTGGACGTCCTCGATCGGCTTGGTGCTGCCGTCGGCGAGTGCCACCTCGGTGCCGGGGACGAAGCTGTTGACGGTGCACGAGGCGCCGTCGTTGCCGGCGTCGGGTTTGCCTCCCGAGTCCGGTGCCTTCTTCGCCGCGGCGGCTTCGTCGGTCTGCTTCGCCGCGGCTGCGGCCGCGTCGGCGTCGGCCTTTCTGGCTGCGGTCAGGTCCTCGCTGTACTTCCTGTTGTAACTGGCGAGGTCCTCGGCGTACTTGGCGAACGCGGAGGCGGCTTTCTCCGCCTTCTCTGCGATGTCCAGTGCCCAGGAGATCGCGCCGCCCCACTTGTCGAAGGCCTCCCAGGCCTTCTTGAGGGCCTTGCCGAGCTTCTTCGCCTTTCCTGCGAAGGGCAGGAGGGCTTCCGCGGCCATCATGCCGCAGGTTTTCAGATCGCCGCCCAGACAAGCCTCGATGTCGTTGTAGCCGCTGGCGTCCTTGAGTATCTCCCTGGCTGCCTGGAGCGCGAACTTCATCTTGCCGCCGCGGATGATCTCCTTGGCACGCGCGACGTCCTCGGCCGCCGGGGACGTGACCGCCGGCGGCGCGGGCGGCTTGTACGCCTCCTTGACCGCCTGTTCCGCAGGTCCACCGAACGCGCCCTTGCCGATCAGGCACTGTTCGGTGCACAAACCAGTCGGATCGCTGAGGGTGACCGGGCTGTTGTTGGCGTAGCTGTACGCCTGCATCTGCTGCGGGTCGGTGTTGTCCATGATCGGGTCCGCGGAGATGAACCGGCCGATGGCCGGGTCGTATTCGCGGGCGCCGAGGTGCGTGAGCCCGGTGGACCTGTCCTCGGTTCCCCCGACGAAACCCCTTTCTCCGGGCCAGATCGAGGGCTGGGCGCCGCGCGCATCGCCGAACGGTGTGGACTTGCGGCGGCTGACCTCCTGGCTGCCCCTGTCGACGCTGGTGTTGGCAGTGCCGTTGTGGTCGCTGATCAGGTAGGAACTCGTTGTGGTGCCCGACTCGTTCGTCCGCACCATGACCGGGCCGGCGGGGTGCGCGTAGTACCGGGTGGCGGTGACCTTGTCGGTCGCCTTGGTGTGCTTCAGCTCGGTGCCCGGGAGGTACAGCGTGGTGCTGTCGGGGTCGCGGCGGATCAGCCGGCTGCCGCTCGCGTCGTAGACGAATTCCGTGGACGCACCGGTTCTGGTGGCCTTGGCCAGTCCGCCCTCGGAGTTCCACTCCAGCGTCTGGGTTTCGCCCATGACGGTTCGGCCCGTGGTGTTGCCGGACGGGTCGTAGCCGTAGTTCTCGACGCGGCTGCCGCCCTTGCCCGTGGTGGTGACCGAGGACAGCTGGTGGGTCTTGCTGCCCTGCGGGTAGGTGTAGGTGCGGGTGACGTCGGAGGCGGTGTCCCCGGCCGGGTCGTGCTGGACCTCGCTGGTCCGGTTGCCGGTCACCGAAAAGGTGTACGACGTCCAGTACGGGTTCGGTCCGCCGACCTGCGGCTTGCCGCTGTTGGTGCCGGCCGCGCCGGGCTGGGCGGCGCAGTCGTCGGTGGCCGACCACGCCTCCGCCATCCGCTGCATGTAGTCGTATGCGAAGCACTGCGTGTCGGTTTGCGCGGGACCCGCGTTCGGGCCTTCCGCATCTTTGATCTTGAGGATGTTCCCGGCCGGGTCGTACGCGTACTCGACGCGGTTGATCCGCTGCGGCTCGGTCTCGCGGTCGTTGGTGACGCTGTTGACCCGACCGGTCTGCTGGTCGTAGTCGTAGGTCGACCACACCTGCTTGCCGAACACCCCTGTCTTCGTGACCGTCGCCCGGCCCACCGCGTCGTAGGCGACGTCGTCGACGAACGTCGCGCCGCCTCCGTAGGTCATCTTGGTCGGCAGGTCGGAGCCGTTGTACGCGATGGTGACGTTCTCCGACGCCAGGCCGCCCGCGGCGGGGTGCCGGACCCAAGTCGGCAGGCCGGTGTTGGCGCTGTAGGCGTTGGTGTAGGCGTAGACGCCGGCGAGCTTCCCCTCGGCAGCGGGAACGGTGATCTTGCTGCCGGTCGGGCGGTACTCGGTGTCGTACCCGGTGACTTCCTGTCTGTACTCGCTCCCGTTGACGAACCGGCTGGAGGAGACCGGGAGTCCCACGGCCTCGGGCAGCGTGTCGTAGGTGTACTCGGTGAGCTTGGGGCCTTGCAGCGTGCCTTCGTGGGTGGCCGTGGGGCGGCCCAGGACGTCGTAGGCGTAGGCGAGGGTCCTGCCGCGGCCGTCGGTGGTGGTCAGCACACGGCTGCCCGCGTCGTAGGAGGCGCGGCTCTCGCCGCTGTCCGGGTCGACCGACCTGGTCATTCGGCCACGCGTGTCGTACGCGTACGTCCACGCCACGCCATCGGGGCCGGTGACCTTCGCGAGCCCGCCCCGGGGGTCGTACTCGTAGGAGATGGTGTCGGCGGGGCCGGCGGGCCCGTCACCCTTGAAGTGCTCGAGTCGCGTCTTGCGGCCGAGCGCGTCGAGGTACGCCTTGGTGGGCGTCGTCCCCTGTGGCGGGTCCACCGCGATCCAGTCGCCGCCGTACGTCGTGGTGGTACGCCGCTGCTCGGTGCCGTTGGCGCGGCGGATCGTGGCGGTGATGCGGCCGAGGGCGTCGTACTGGGTGACGACCGAGGAGGGGACGGCCGAGTCGAGGCTGGACCACAAGGCCGGTACGGGGCCGGAGTCCCGGTTGACGTAGGCGGCGTTCTGTTTCCAGGCTTCGCCGCGCGAGTTGTAGAAGTTGTCGGTGATGACCCGGCCGCCGCCGAAGGCGGGCATCTGGGTCTGGCGCAGCCGCAGCATGCCGTCGAACAGCTCGTACTGTGTGGAGTACCCGCCGTTCTCCTGCAGTCGCCTGGTGGTCACCACCACCGGGCCGTCGGTGCGGACGTCGTAGGCGAACTCCGCGTCCGGCGACTGGGTGCCGGGGTCGCGGTCCGGCGACCACGCCCTGGCCATGCGTCCCAGCGCGTCGTACTGCGTGACGGTCCTGCGTCCGTTGCCGTCGGTCTGGATCAAGGGGAGCCCGCGCCCCGGGTCGAGTTCGACGACCGTCTTGCGGCCCAGCGCCGGGCCGGTGACCGTCGCGTGCCCGTTGACCGTCTCGATCCTGGACGCGATCTCGCCGGCCGCGGGGAAGTAGGTGCTGGTGGTGGTGACGCCGTAGATGTCGGTGACCGTCTTCGGGCGCCCGTACTCGTCGACGGTGACGCTGCCGTTCGTCTGGTACCTCGGCGCACCGTCGACGTAGCCGTCCAGGACCGAGCCGCTGGTGAAGTTCCCGGACCCGTCGTACCGGGTGATCCGGTCGCCGATGACGTCCTGCGGCCGCAGGACCGTCGCGTTGCACGCCGTGGCGACCGTTTCGGTGCGGCCGACGAGGCTCAGCATGTTCTTGGCGGCGATCGGCGCGTAGGTGGTGCGGGTGCAGGTGTCGTCGGCCTCGGTGGAGAGGTCGCCGCTGTCGCTGTTGGTCAGCTGCAGGCCGTACCTGTCGAAGGTGTTCTCCGTCGCGGTACGCCGCCAGCCCCGGCCGTCCGACAGCAGTGTCCGCGAGGTCACCTTGGTCGTCTGTTGCACCCGGGCGACCTGCGGCGCGATGCCGTCACGGGCCCGCGTCGCGGTCGCCTCCCCCAGCCACGGGGTGTACACCGTCGCGGAGTCCAGAGCGCTCGTGTCGCCCCGGTAGTACAGCGTCTCGCGGATCTGCCCGTTGAACTCCTCGGTGTCTCGGATCCTGCCGCCCTCGGAGTCGACGAGTTCCACCGACCGCGTACCGACGGGCAGCCTGTCGCCGTCCATGCCGCGGAAGTAGTACGTCTCCGACAGCGACGGTGCGCCCTCGTCAGGGTTGCCGACCCTGGTGCGGACGCGTTCGTAGCCGCGCCATTGGCTCCAGGTCCGCAGCTCCGGCTTGGACAGCTCGTTGTCGTCGTCGAACGCCCATGCCGGAGCGCCCACATACTCGAAGTTCGTGATCTTGGTGGGCGAGTTGCCGTTGCGGTCCTCGTCACGGATCCGGGTGACGAGGTGCTTGTGGAACCAGTCCAGCTTGTAACTGGACGGTGCCTGGGGGTCGGACGGGTTCTTCACCTCCAGCTTGGCGGGGTAGCAGCGCTTGCCGTTGCCCTCCGGGTTGGCGGGCATGCTGACCGGTGCGACGGTGGAGCACTCGGGGGCCGCGTACGTGACGGCGATGGTCTGGCCCGTCTCGGTGTGGATCGCCTCGATCCGGTACCGGAAGTACGGCGGCGAGCCGTCGCCGTTGTTGTCCACCCGGTTCGGGAGCTGCTTGCCGACGAACTGCACCGCGGGCGTGGTGATTCCCGGCGTGGTGCCGTTCTTGCCGGTGCGCTGGATCGACACCAGCCACAGCGCCCGGTCGGTGCCGTCCCCGGCCATCGGGAAGTCGTGCGTCAGCTTCCAGGTGTCGACCTCGCGGAGCTGCCCGCCGGCCCGGACCCGGGTGGTGACGTCCACGAGGCGCTTGCGCGACCAGAAGGTGGGTGCGTAGAGGTCCTTGCAGTCCTCGCCCGCGTTGCAGTTCTGGTCGAACGGCACGTCCGGCCAGTTCTTCGCCGTGTCCTTGGTCAGCGCGCCGGGCGAGCAGTCGACCCCGGCCAGCGGTATGCACCGCTCGGCGACGGTGAAGTCGACCTGCGCGGGTGCCGGAGCGTACAGGCTGTCGCTGCGCAGCCCGTACTCGGTGCGCGCCAGCCACCCGCCGCGCACGTACTGCCGGTTCGTGGAGGTTCCGTCGGACTGGACGTTGGAGCCGTAGGAGTTGGTCTCGGTCTCGTAGTAGTGCGCCATCGCGTTGCCGCGCGGGTCCACCACCAGGTCCAGGTGCCAGCGGTAGGCCTGGGTGCAGAAGGACTGGGCGAAGGCCGCCTGGTGGCAGTCCTCGCCTGGGTGGTTGCCGACCACCGGCTGGCTCCACACCGACTTCGTCTCCGGCTTGCCCGCGGACCAGCCCGGCAGCCGGTTCTGTCCGAAGTAGTACGTGGTGCCGTCTGTCGCGGTGACGACCCAGTACTCCCCTTCCTTGTCTCCGTTGGGCGCGCCGCGGAGCAGCTCGACCCTCGACCCGTCCTCCGCCTGCAGGCGCCACTGCTTGGTCGCGTCGTCCAGCACCAGTTGGGTGGACGCACCGTTGAGGGACATCGCGACCACCGGCGGGCCCTGGCACAGGTCCCCGGTGTCGGTCGAGGGGTTGTTGAACCCCGACCCCGCCTTCTTGTCCGCGGCGCACTGGGGGAACATGCGCTCGATGTACGACGACCCCAGGTCCCAGCCGTCGCCCACCCACGAGGCCTGCGCCTGCGCCGCGGAGGTCCGGCCGTCCACGCTCGACGACGAGTACGTCATCGACATCGAAGGGCCGGGGCCACCGAGCGACGTCGGCACCTCCATGGCGTAGGACCAGGAGAAGTCACCGGCCGGGCCGCCGCCCTGCCACGTTCCCGAGGGTGCGAGGGACGTGGCCTTGAAGTCGCCCTTGGGTCCCTGCGGCGCAGCGGCCGCGGCCAACAGCACGCCGCCGGCGGTCGGCGACAGCGGCGGAGCCTGGGACTGGGCCTGGGCCTGGGCCTGGGCCGTCAGACGTATCAGCGAGCCACCCGGAACGTCCGGACCCGCCGCCGCGCCCGACGCGTCGATCCGCGCGGTCAGCTTCGAGGTCTTCGGGTCGTTCTTGAACAGCACCGGCGCCCGCGTACGGCACCGCGCCAGCTCGGGTGTGGTCAGCGCACACTGCGGCAGCGCCACGAACTGCAGCCGCGACGCCCAGTCACCACCGTACGCACCCTTGAACGCCGAGTAGTCCAGCGCCACCGATACCGGCGTCGAGACGGACGCACCGTCCGAGCGCTTGACGTGCACCAGTACCCCGTCGACCCCCGCACGTCCCGCGGCGGCACGGTCGGCGAGGCCCACCCGCACCCTGGTCGGCGAAACTCCGTGCGGAGCTGGGGAATCCGCGGACCTCACGGCCGCTCCGGCGGCCCCCTCCGAGGCCGCGGGCGTCGCGACCGTCACTGGTAATGCGCCGGCCCTGACCGGCGTTCCGGACGACGAACCGTCCCGCTCCGCCCCGGACCGGGGACCTGTCCGCGAGGTGTCCGACGCCGGTGCCGCCTCGGGTGCCAGCTCGGCCTCACCGGAACCGGCGACCGGCCACACCGCGTCCGCGGCGCCCGTCCACGCGTTGCGTTGCGACTCGCCCGGCGCAGGTGCCGGCTTGGACTTCACCGGCGTGCCCGGCACCGACGGCATGTGCTTGACGTTCGACGTCAACGGCGGCGGCTTCGGCCCGGCCGCGGCGAGATCCGGCGCTGCCAGCCCGGACAGCAGCACCGAGCCGACGACCGCCAGGGAGACCGTGCGCGGCACTCCGCGGATCGGCGAACGGTATTGGCCCTCGGTCACGACAGCTCGCGATAAGCCCGCACCTAAGAAGCGCACGCCGATTCCCCCCAGTCATCACAGTGGCCGGCGAAAGATATCAGCGAAATCGCCGACAGAAAATGGGGCGCCGGCGCGAAACCGGCCCGGCAGAGCCAAAATCCAACTTTTCCAGAATATGTACGGCCGGAATAATTAGCTGCAGCTATGCCCGGATTGGCGAGACTTGCCCGATGCTCGCCCACCACTGCTCTCACCTGGTACAAGTCTCGGAATCGGACGCTCGAAAGCCGACGTCGATCAATTCTCGCCGAGCCGAGAGAGGCCACGTGAAATTACTCAGCGGACCCGCCCGAAAGGGCCACCCCAAGAAGAATACAAGTACTTTTCTGGGCACAGTCCTCGCACTCACCGTGGGCAGCTCCATGCTCGCCGCACCGCCCGTGCAGGCCTCTGATCTGCTGGCCGGCGCGGCCGGAACGGCGCGCACGGCAACCACCGAGGCCCGGGCCGCCGCGAACGCCACGAAGTCCGCGGCAGAATCCGGTCAACCGGTCGAGGTCGAGTCAGCGCGGACCGAGGACAGCAAGACGTTCGCGAACCCGGACGGAACCCTCACCCTGGACCGCTACCTGCGTCCGGTGCACGTGCGCCGGGACGGCAGGTTCGTTCCCGCCGACGACACCCTCGTCGCCGCCAAGGACGGCACCGTCCGCCCCAAGGCCGCCCGCGCGGACTTCGCCTTCTCCGGCGGCGGAGACAAGGCGCCCCTGGCCACCGTGGCCAAGGACGGCCGCCAGATCTCCCTGACCTGGCCGGGCAAACTGCCCGAGCCGGTCCTCGACGGCGACACCGCCACCTATCCCGAAGTCCTCCCCGGCGTCGACCTGAAGGTCATCGCCGAGCCCGACTCCTTCTCCCACGTCCTGGTCGTCAAGACCCCCCAGGCCGCCAAGAACCCCAGGCTCGCCAGGCTCGACTTCGGCCTCGCGGCCAAGGGCTTGGAGGTCAAGGCGGACAAGGACGGCAACCTCAGCGCCGTGACCCCCGCCGGCCAGACCGTCTTCACCGCTCCCAGGCCCGCGATGTGGGACAGCAAGGGCGCCGAGCCCGCTGCCGACAAGAAGGAGCCCCGCGCGCGGACGGCACCCGAAAGAGCGACTCCCCCGGGCTCGGCGGCGGCGCAGAGCGGCGACGTTCTGCGGCCGTCCGCCGACCCCGGCGAAGCTGCTCCGGAGTCCGCGAAGCAGGCCGCGCTGGGCGTCGAGCTCCGTGGTACGACCCTCAGGCTGACCCCCGACCAGGGTCTCCTCACAGCGGCCGACACCACGTATCCGGTCGTCATCGACCCCACCTGGGGGACGGACTGGAAGAACCTGTGGGCCATCGCCTACAAGCACAACGCTTTCCCCAACTCCGCCAACACCGCCTACGTCAACGGCGGCACGCTCTCCAAGGAAGCCCGCGTCGGCTGCGCCAAGGACAGCAGCAACGGCAACCAGGTCGTCTGCGCCAAGACCTTCTTCCACGTCCCCATGGCCCAGCTCCACGGCAAGCAGATCCTCGAATCGACCCTGCGCATCAAGCAGACCTGGGCGGGCTCGTGGAGCTGCCAGTCCGGTGACGTCGAGGTCTGGGACACCAACGGCATCACGTCCGCCACGACCTGGAACAACCAGCCCGCCTGGGGCTCCAGGATCGACGCCACCGGCGTCTCGTTCGGCGGGCGCAGCTGTCCCACCGCCGGCGGCGAGGACCTCGTCGAGTTCAACATCACCAAAGCGGCCGAGGCCGCCGCCGGGAACCGCTGGGGCTACTGGGCCTTCGGGCTCAAGGCCAAGAACGACACCGTCGACGTCTCCTGGCGCAAGTTCGACCCTGAAACGGCACGCATCTCCACCCACTACAACACCCCGCCGGTCACCCCGTACAGCCAGTCCACCGATCCGTGGGTGCCCTGTGGCGGCGGGTCGTTCGGCCTGGTCGACAACGTGACACTGCGCGCGACCCTCAACGACGAGGAGGACAACCAGGTCTCCGCCCAGTTCGTCATCTGGAAGGAGGGCGGCGGCAGCCTGCCGGACCGCTGGACAAGCGCCGTCCGCGGCAACGTGGCCACCGTGTCCATCCCGGCCGGCCAACTGGAGAGCAACGCCACCTACCGCTGGGACGTCCGTGCCTGGGACGGCCACGCCTACTCCCCCTGGGCCGGCCAGTGCCGGTTCGGCATGGACAAGGACCGGCCCGGCAGACCGCCGACCGTGACGTCGAGCCAGTTCCCCGACGGCAGCGGAGGAACCTGGGGCCGACCGGCCCGTACCGACGGCACCTTCACCTTCGGCGCGGGCGGCATATCCGACGTGGTGCGCTACGAGTGGTACACGGACTTCGACACCACCCTGCGCAAAGTCGACGCGAACGGCCCCGGCGGCGACGCCACCGTCCCCTTCAAGCCGCTCAGCATCGGCCCGCAGCACATGTACGTCACGAGCTTCGACGCGGCCGGGAACCCCTCCGACGTCCGCAGCTACCTCTTCTACGCCTCGCGCTCCGCGACGCGTGACCGGTACGGCGACGTCAACGGCGACGGCTCCACCGACCTCTGGGCCGTGGACAAGGACGGCGGCCAGCTCAGAGTGCACCCCGGCCAGGGCGACGGCACCTTCGGCCTGTCCCGCGACGCGGACAACAGCAGTTTCAGCACCGCTGCCGTCACCCACCGCGGTGACTGGGGACAGGACGGCTACGAGGACCTCATCGTCCTCAAACGCGGCCCCGACGGCTCCCAGACCCTGTACCGCCGCAACAACAACGGCGACGGAACGCTCGACGCCCGTCCCACCGGCGAGTACCGCCTCGACACCTTGAACCCCGACAACAAGCGCTGGTCCGCGGGCGGCCAGATCCTCTCCCTGGGCAGCGTCACCGACGACACCGAGGACCCCGACTCCGCACCTGACGGCGTCATCGACGAGAACGACCAGCCCGAACTCCTCCTGCTCACCGGCAACCAGCTCTGGATCTACTACCCGACCAGGTCCGACTACCTCGACGAGTCCGGCGGCCCGGTCCAGATCGGCGACGCGGTCTGGGCCGGCAGGACCGTCATGACCCCGGGCGACACCACCGGGGACGGACTGCCCGAACTGTGGGTCCGCGAGACCGACACCGGCAAGGTCTGGGAGTACAGGAGCCGCAAGGACGCGAGCGGCAACTTCGACCCGTCCGCCTACGCCGACACCGCCAACCGCACCCAGATCGGCACCGGCTTCACCGCCGCCGCCTATCCCCACCTCAGCACCAACGGCGACATCGAGAACCAGGCCGCCGGCACCCACTACCCCGACCTGTGGGCCATCGACCCGCAGGGACGCGTCCACGAGTTCCCCGGCAAGGCGCTCTCCGACGGCTCCGCCTTCGGCCCCGCCCGCAACCTCGTCACCAACAGCCGTACCTGGAACGACTGCCAGACCTTCGACGGCCCCGACACCGAGCCCGCCGTATTGTGCGGCGCCGTCCTGTCCAAGTACCTGGCGCTCGGCGGCCCAGCGGGCCAACTGCGCTACCCGGTCACCAAGTCCCAGCCGACGCCGGACGGAGCCGGACGCTACGCGCACTTCCAGGGACAGGGCACCGCCGGCCAGAACTCGAACGGCTCCATCTACTGGTCCTCGAACACCGGCGCCTGGTTCGTCCACGGTGCCATCCGGGCGAAGTGGGCCGCGCTGGGATGGGAGCAGGGGTTCCTCGGCTACCCCACCGGCGACGAGGACCGCCTCGCGACGTCCGGCGAGGCCTGGATCTCTTCCTTCGCCGGCGCCCCGAACGCCTCACCCGGGGCCATCACGCACTACGATCCCGCCGGCTCCCACGAGGTGCACGGCGCCATCTACGCGCAGTACCTGCAGCTCGGCGGCCCCCTGGCGGTCGGGTTCCCCACGACCGACGAATCCGCCACCCCCGTGAAGTTCGGCCGCTACAACCACTTCCGGCTCATGGGTGCGGACGGCGACACCTCATCCGTCTACTGGTCGCCCAGCACCGGCGCCCACCAGGTCAAGGGCGCGATCCGTGGCCGCTGGGCGTCGATGGGCTGGGAGAACAGCTACCTCGGCTTCCCCACCACCGACGAGCACGCGGTCGCGGCCGGCGCCCGCTCGAAGTTCGAGAACGAGGCCTACATCCGCTGGAACAGCGTCACTGGCGTCGCGACCGACTACGCGGCAGGGGCCGAGACCCCGATGTGGCGTACCCACCTCACCGGCGACTTCGACGGCGACGGCCGCGACGAACTCGCCACGATGATGGACCACCGCAACTGCGCGGCCGGGCTGTGGACCACGAGCATCACCAACACGTCGATCACCCTGCCCGTGGAACGCAAGAGCTGGCAGGCGGACTGGTGGTGCGTGCGCAGCGCCAAGTACGTGGCCGGTGATTTCAACGGCGACGGACGCGACGACATCGGTGCCATGTACGGCTATCCGAACGGAGGCGTCGCGTTCTTCACCTTCACCGGCCGGGCGGACGGCTCCTTCGGCGACGTCAAGAGCCGGGAGGTCCCGCCGGGCAACTGGGACTGGAACGCCATCACCCTCGCCGCCGGGGACTACAACGGCGACGGCCGCGACGACATCGCCATGGCGTACGACTTCGGCGGATGCGACATGGGGCTGTTCACCCTGCTCGGCCGGCCCGACGCCGGGTTCGCCGACGAGACCTCCAGCTTCCGCTCCGGCCCCGGCAACTGGTGCGCCGCATCGAGCACCATGATGTCGGGCGACCACAACGGCGACGGCCGTGACGACCTGTCGTTCATGTACAACTACGGCACTGGGCGGGCCGCGCTGTGGACCTTCCCCGGCACTTCCGGTGGCGGATTCGCCAACGGCACCCCCAGCTGGAGCGTTCCGGAGAACTACTGGTTCGCGGACAAGGCCCGGTACAGCACCGGGGACTTCAACGCCGACGGCCGCACCGACATCGTGGCCATGTACGGCTACCCCGACGGCCGGGTCCGCTTCTTCACGTTCCTCGCCAAGGCGGACGGGGGCTTCAACGACAACTACGTCAGCTACGACATTCCCCCCGGGAACTGGGACTGGAGCCACGTGTTCCTGAACTCCGGAAACTTCAACGGGGACAACCGCACCGACCTGTTGTACATGTACGACTACGGAACCTCGGAGTACCTCACGGCAGTGCTCTCGACCCAGCCGAACGGGACACTGACCGAGAACGGCTCCCCGAACCGCCGCATCGAAAGGGGCGTTTGGTAACAGGAGCAGAAGCAGGAGGAGCACCTCGCCCGCGGCCATGAGGCTGCGCTGAACGCCTGCGAGGCTGCGGAGCATCCGGTGGACTGGCCCCGTCCCGATGGGGTCGGGGCCAGTCCCGCGGCATCCTGTCTTCGGGATCTCCCCCGCCACCGTCTGCCGGGTCATCCAGCGCCTGCGGCCCTTGCTGACCCCGGAGCCGACCCCACGGCCGGTCGCCGACGTCGACCGAGGAGAGGCGCGTCAGCGGCATCACTGGTTCTCGCTCGCCCGGCGTTCGGCCAGTGCCGCGCGGCCGGCTTCGAGGCGGGCGACGGGGACCCGGAACGGTGAGCAGGAGACGTAGTCGAGGCCTGCGTCGTGGAAGAAGTGCACGGAGACCGGATCTCCCCCGTGTTCCCCACAGACCCCGATCTTGAGGTCGGGCCGGGTGGCACGGCCTTCACGGACCGCGATCTCCACCAGGCGTCCGACTCCTTCCCGGTCGATCGTCTCGAACGGGGAGGTCTGGAAGATGCCCTTGTCGAGGTAGGCGGAGAAGAACGCCGCTTCGACGTCGTCGCGGGAGAAGCCCCACGTAGTCTGTGTCAAGTCGTTCGTTCCGAAGGAGTAGAACTCTGCCTCCGTCGCGATGCGGCCGGCCGTCAGGGCGGCCCTCGGCAGTTCGATCATGGTTCCGACCGGGCAGGTCACGGTCACGCCCGTCTCGTGTGCGACTGCGGACAGCACCGCCTCCACTTCCTCTTTCACAAGGTGGAGCTCCTCTACCGCTCCGACGAGCGGGACCATGATCTCGGCTCGGGGATCGCCCCCGGCCCGCTTGCGCGCCACGACGGCCTCGGCGATCGCCCGCACCTGCATCGCGACCAGTCCCGGTACGACCAGGCCCAGCCGGACCCCGCGGAGGCCGAGCATGGGGTTCTCCTCGTGCGTACGCGTGACGGCGGCCAGTAGCTCCCGGTCCCGCGGGGTGGTCGTCCGGCCGAGCGCTTCGTCCCGCGCGAGGCGTACGGCCAGCTCCGTGCGGTCGGGCAGGAACTCGTGCAGGGGCGGGTCGAGCAGCCGGATGGTGACCGGCAGGCCGTCCATGGCGGCGAGGATTCCGGTGAAGTCTTCGCGCTGCAACGGCAGGAGTGCGGCGAGCGCCGCGTCCCGTTCCGCGTCGGTGCGGGCCAGGATCATGGCCTCCACCAGCGGACGACGGTCGCCGAGGAACATGTGCTCGGTGCGGCAGAGGCCGATGCCCTGCGCGCCGAACCGGCGGGCACGGGCCGCGTCCTGCGGAGTGTCGGCGTTCGCCCGCACTTCCAGTCGCCGGATGCCGTCGGCGTGCTCCATGAGCCGGTGCACTTCGGCGCAGGCCTGTTGTCCGCCGTTGTCCGCCGGCTCCCCGCCCTCGTCGAAGTAACGCACGAGTTCCGATTCGACCAGCGGTACGGCGCCGAGGCGGACCGTCCCGTCGAAGCCATCGACGGAGATCATCTCGCCTTCCGACACGGTCACTTCACCGGCGGCGAACCGGCGCGCGTCCGGATCCACGGACAGTGCGTCGGCACCGCAGACACAGACCTTCCCCATGCCTCGCGCGACGACCGCCGCGTGGCTGGTCTTGCCGCCCCGGCTGGTGAGCACCGCCTGGGCGGCGAGCATGCCCGGCAGGTCGTCGGGGGTGGTCTCCTGCCGTACCAGCACGACCTTCTCGCCTGCGGCAGCCCTGCGTACCGCTTCCGGGGAGTCGAACACCACCGCGCCCACGGCCGCTCCGGGCGACGCCGCCACGCCCCGTGCGATGACCGGAGCCGCGGCGTCGGTGTCGAACCGGGGGAACATCAGGCGGGCCAGCTTCCCGCCGTCAACCCGGTCCAGCGCCTCGTCCGCCGAGATGAGGCCCTCATCGGCCAGTTGCGAGGCGATGCTGAAGGCAGCCTGAGCGGTGCGCTTGCCGATCCGGGTCTGGAGCATCCACAAAGTGCCGTGTTCGATGGTGAACTCGATGTCGCACAAGTCCCTGTAGTGGCTTTCCAGCTGCTCCATGTGTGTGCGCAGCTGCTGGAACGAGGCCGGGTCGATAGCAGCCAGCTCGTGCAGCGGCACGGTGTTGCGGACGCCCGAGACGACGTCCTCGCCCTGTGCGTTGGCGAGGTAGTCGCCGTAGAGGCCGCGGCGGCCGGTGGCCGGGTCGCGGGTGAAGGCGACGCCGCTGCCGGAATCGGTACCGAGGTTCCCGAACACCATCCGCTGGATGGTGACCGCCGTGCCGAGGTCGTCCGCGATGTGTTCGCGCCTGCGGTAGAGGCGGGCGCGCTCGCCGTTCCACGAGGTGAAGACGGCGAGGATCGCCCCGCGGAGTTGATCGCGCGGATCCTGCGGGAACGTGCGGCCGGTCCGCTCGCGGACGAGGTCCTTGAAGGTCTCGACGATCCTGATGAGGTCGCAGGTGTCCAGCCGGGAGTCGTCCGTGACGTGGTGCTGCTCCTTGATGCGCCGGAGCACACCCTCGAACAATGCGCCGTCGACTCCCAGGACGACATTTCCGTACATTTGCACGAGTCGACGGTAGGAGTCCCAGGCGAAGCGCTCCCGCTCCGACGTCTTGGCCAGTCCGAGTACCGACAGGTCGTTGAGGCCGATGTCGAGGATGGTCTCCATCATGCCCGGCATGGAGAAGCGCGCTCCCGAGCGGACCGACAGCAGCAGTGGATCGTCGACCTGTCCCAGCCTTTTGCCAGTGGCCCTCTCCAGCGCTTCCAGGTGTTCGTCGATCTGCCGGTCAAGGCCCTCCGGCGGCTCGCCGGTGGCCAGGAAGGCGCGACAGGCCTCGGTGGTGATGGTGAAGCCGGGCGGGACGGGCAGTCCCATGCGTGCCATCTCCGCCAGGTTGGCGCCCTTGCCGCCGAGCAGGTCAGCCATGTCGCGGCTGCCCTCGGCGAAGTCGTACACGTAGGAACCCCTGGAACCCATGACTGCCACCAGCCTCCTCGGCGGAATCGTGCTCTTGCTCCCACACTGGCTGACCAGCGCCGTCTTCCAGAGGGGCCGGACGGCCCTTCCCGGGGACACCCGGCCCCCAGGCCCGGATCCGGTGGGCGCGCGTCTCCCTCACGTCGTGCATGCCTGCGAGCCCGGGGACCATCCCCTCCACCGCGTCGTGCGGACGGGCCACGCGGGCCGGCAGCTCCGCGACGGACAGCGCGGTGCTCCCTGCGGTGTGCGCCTGCCACCCTCCGCACTTCAGCCGTTCTTGAGGGTCGCCGCATGGTCGGGTACGGCGGTCTGCAGCTCCTTGGACGGGCGCTCGTAGCCCGTGGAAGCGGGACGGGGCGGCAGGGTCAGCGAGGGCAGGGCCACGTCCGCGTAGGGGACCGAGGACAGCAGGTGGGCGATCATGTTCAGCCTGGCGCTGCGCTTGTCGTCGCTCTCGACGACGTACCACGGGGACTCGGCGGTGTCCGTGTGGACGAGCATCTCGTCCTTGGCCCGCGAATACGCCTCCCAGCGGGTGAGGGATTCCAGGTCCATCGCAGAGAGCTTCCACCGCCGCAGCGGGTCCTGGGACCGGCGGCGGAAACGCTCCTCCTGGACCGCGTCGCTCACGGAGAACCAGTACTTGCGGAGCAGGATCCCGTCCTCGATCAGCATGCGCTCGAAGACCGGGCACTGGCGCAGGAAGCGCTGGTGCTCCGTCGGCGTGCAGAAGCCCATGACGTGTTCCACGCCGGCGCGGTTGTACCAGCTGCGGTCGAACAGGACGATCTCACCGGCTGCCGGCAGGTGCTCGACGTACCGCTGGAAGTACCACTGCGTGCGCTCCCGCTCCGTCGGCGTGGGCAGGGCCGCGATGCGCGCCACGCGGGGGTTGAGGTGTTCGGCGACGCGCTTGATCGTGCCTCCCTTGCCCGCCGCGTCACGTCCCTCGAAGACGACCACGAGGCGGGCGTCCTCCGCGCGAGCCCACTCCTGAAGCTTGACCAATTCCGTCTGGAGCCGTAGCAGCTCGCTCTCGTACGCCGCCTTCTTCAGACCCATGCGGTGTCCCCTGTCCTGTCGGCCGGTGCTCCGGTCACGTCCGTCACCACCGGCATCGGTGCGCAACCATGGCTCTCCCGGTCCGTCCCGTGTCGATACTCTGACACCGCACGGGGGCAGTAGGCCGGAGGAGAAGCGCGTGAGTGTGGGGGATCCGTTGACTCAGGTGCCGCGGATGCGGCTGGACGAGCTGCTCGACGAGCTCCAGGTGCGCATCGACCAGGTCCGCGGCACGCGGGACCGGGTGCACAGCCTGCTGGAGGCCGTCGTGTCGGTCGGGCGGGAGCTGGATCTCGCCCAGGTGCTCCGGCGGATCGTGGAGGCGGCCGCGCTGCTCGTCCACGCCGATTACGGCGCGCTGGGTGTCATCGGCCCCGACGGACGGACCCTCTCGCAGTTCCTCACGGTCGGACTCGCCGAGAAGGAAATCGCCGAGATCGGGCCCTTGCCGGCCGGCCACGGCTTGCTCGGGGAAGTCATCAACCACCCCGAGCCCTTGCGCCTCACCGATCTCGGCGCTCATTCCTCTTCCTACGGCTTTCCGGCTCACCACCCACCCATGCGGACGTTCCTCGGCGTCCCGATCCGTGTCCGCGACGAGGTCTTCGGCAACCTGTACCTCACGGACAAGCGCGGCGGGATCGACTTCGACACCGAGGACGAGACGGTGATCACGACCCTCTCGGTGGCGGCGGGCGTGGCGATCGACAACGCGCGTCTGTACGAGGGCTCGCAGCGCCAGCAACGGTGGCTCAGGGCGAACGCGGAGATCACCGGCAGCCTGCTGTCCGGCAGTTCGCGCCCGGCGGTCCTGGAGCTCATAGCCCGCCGCGCACAGGAGATCACGTCGGCGCGGCTCGCGGACATCTCCATGCCGGTGGCCGAAGCCGAGGGCCTGGTCGTCGAGTTCGCCGTCGGCGCCGACAGCGAAGCACGTCAGGGACTCGTCGTCCCCTTCGTCGGAACGCTCTCGGGAGCCGCGCACCAGACCGGCCGGCCCGTCGCGTCCGTGCACGCCTCCGACGATGACCGCTATACCGCCGATGCCCAAGTGCAGGGTGGGCTGGGCCCTGCCGTGGCGGTGCCGCTGGGAACCACCGCCGGAGCGAGCAGGGGCGTCCTGCTGCTCGCGCGCCCGGTGGGCGGGCCGGCGTTCGGCGAAGGGGAACTGGAACCTCTCGTAGCCTTCGCGGGCCAGGCGGCGCTGGCCCTGGAGCTGGCGGAGCGGCGGCGGGACGCCGAGCAGATCGCTCTGCTGGAGGAGCGCGACCGGATCGCCCGCGACCTGCACGATCTCGCCATCCAGCGGCTCTTCGCCACCGGCATGACCCTGCAGAGCGCCGCTCGCCTCGTCGAGCACGAGGGGGCTGCGGAGCGGGTCGGCCGAGCGGTCGACGATCTCGACGAGACCATCAAGATCATCCGGTCGACGATCTTCGGACTGCGCACGAAGGACCGCGACAGCGGACCCGGGCTGCGGGCCCGCGCCGCCCGCGCGGTCGGCGATGCGGCCACCGCCCTCGGCCATCCGCCGCGGCTGAGCATGGAAGGCCTGCTCGACACGGACGTGCCGCCGCAGATCGCCGACCACGTCATGGCGGTGCTCGGCGAGCTCCTGAGCAATGCGGCCCGGCACGCGCAGGCGACCCGTGTCGGCGTGACCCTCAAGGCCGGACCAGGGGAGATCACGCTGACCGTCTCGGACAATGGCAGGGGGATACCGGCGCAGGGGCGCAGGAGCGGCCTGCTCAACCTCGCCGAACGGGCCGAGGGCCTGGGCGGAACCTTCTCCGTCGACACCCCCGAAGAGGGAGGCAGCAGGCTCGTCTGGCGGGCGCCGCTGCCCACCGGGAGTTGACGCCGCGGTCACGACGGGCCCCGGGCTGCCGACGCGGGGGGCGTCGTGTCCGCCTCCAGCCTGAATCCGGTGACGAGATCGGGACGGATCCGCAGAGCGCCGGCCGTGGGGCGCGCCACCCACGGACGCAGGAGTACCGCGTAGCGGTCGGCCTCCTCGGTGTCGGTCACCGGGCTCGCGTATCCGGTGACGACCACGCTCCACCCGAGATGGGTGTCAGGGTCAATCGCATCCGCCTCGTAGGCGACCACCACACCGGGGACATCAGCGGGCGCCACCAGAGAGGCGAGCGCACCGTCGTCGTGGATCCGTACGATGATCTCCCCGTCCTCGACGACGTGGTTGACCGGACGGACAGCAGGCAAGGCGTGCTGTGTGAAGACGATGCGCCCCAGGGACACCGTCGCCACCAGCCGCAGGGCCTCGTCCCTGTCCAGCTCTCGCATGCGTCGGACGGCGGTCCCGCTGCGCACGTGACCGTCGGCCTGCGGTGTGCCGTCCTGGTCCATGACGCGCACCTTCGTCCCGTCCGTCGATTCTTCGCCGCTTCCGAGCCACCAGCCTCCCTCGCGATCAACACGCCGGCCAGGGCCGCATGGGCCCCGGCCGGGCACCGGTCTCGGATACGGCCGCGATGCAGCCGGCATCACGTCGCCACGAGCCGCAGTCTCCGGTCGGCTCCCAGCACCCTCATGGACTTGACCAGGAGGGGCGGCACGTCACACAGGACGAGCCGCGTGCCCTCCGCTCGGCAGAACCGGTCGAGCCGGAGGAAGAGTTCGATGCCCGAGCTGTCGCAGAAGGAGATCCCGGACAGGTTCAGGACCATGAGCCGGTGGCCCGACCCGGCGAGGTCACGCAGGCGAGGCTCCACCCGTCCCGCCGTGTGGAAGTCGAGCTCTCCGGCGAGGGCGACCCTCACGCCCCGGTCGTCGTGACCCACGGCCTTCAGGTCGATCAAGGCGGTCGTCATGGAACCCTCCGCGCTGTGTGCGGCTCATGCGAGCCGCCTCGTTCCCCGTGCGGAACCAGTTCATGCGAGCCGAGTACACCCGGGAAGGTCCGGCCGGCCCCGCGGCAGGACCGAAGGTCCCTTTCGGGGAGGCCTGCCCGGCGCCGGTCGGGTGGAGCGCCTCCTCAAAGAGGGCCGATCGGCCCTGTCCGTTCGGCCCCTCCGAGAGGCAGGATGCTGGGGTTCGTGCGCCCAGGACGAACACCCGGCGAAGGAGTCGTCCCATGACCGACAGCGGTGCCCTCACCCCCCCGAAGACGCCGATCACGGTCTTCCTCCTCGACGACCACGAAGTCGTGCGCCGCGGGGTGCACGACCTGCTGGATGCCGAGCCCGACCTGACCGTCGTCGGTGAGGCGGGCACGGCGGAACAGGCGCTCGTCCGGATTCCCGCTCTGCGTCCCCAAGTGGCTGTGCTGGACGTCCGACTGCAGGACGGTGACGGCGTGAGCGTGTGCCGTGAGCTGCGCTCACGCATGCCCGAACTCGCCTGCCTGATGCTCACGTCGTTCGACGACGAGGAAGCCCTGCTGGACGCCGTGATGGCCGGGGCCTCCGGATACGTGCTGAAGCAGATCACCGGTACCGACCTGGTCACGGCCGTACGTACCGTCGCGGCCGGCCAGTCCATGCTCGACCCGGGCGCCACGACTCGTCTGATGGCCCGGATGCGCGGTGATGTCCCCAAGGAGGAGCAGGTCCCGGGCCTCCCCGGCTTCACCGACCGGGAGAAGGAGATCCTGGTCATGGTCAGTGAAGGACTCACCAACCGCGAGATCGGCAAGCGGATGTACCTCGCGGAGAAGACGGTGAAGAACATCATCTCGCGGCTGTTCACCAAGCTCGGTGTGGAGCGTCGCGTCCAGGCGGCGGTGATCGCCAGCCACACCTTGATCCCGCCCAGCCAGCACCCGGTCCCGACGGCCGAATAGTCGTCAGAGGTGTGGGGGCCGCCCGGGGGCCGGCCCCCCCCCCCCCAGAGCC